>JADFMZ010000356.1 GCA_022563615.1 Planctomycetota bacterium | reverse complement strand
CAACGCCTGTAACCGTGTGCGAACCCGCCCGTCTCTTGTCTTCCGCGCCAACCCCCGCAACTCGTCGACTCCATGACGATCTTCTACATGCATCCTGCGTCTCCTAAAAAACAACCATTGACGCATTATTGCATGAATTAAAGTAGGGCGCCATAGCGCGCATCTATTTCTTGGGATTGGTATTACGTCCTATGGTAATGGAGCTAACGATTATCTCGGATTGTGTGCCATCGATGTTTGAACGGAAGATTTTGCGTCTTGACGAGTCGTCCCAGAACACCATCTCTACTTGAACTTGAGCCGAGCTGCGGAGGACATGCGAGGGTTCTGGACCCGTCGGGCGATTCGTTTGCGCGCTTACGCTTGTGATCCCCTGAATCAGGGAGAAACATGCCACGAGCTGGAGCCATTCCATCGGTTTTCGGGTCGGGATCGAGTCCATTGAAGTTCCTTTCGAGGCAGGATTCGAGACAGGAAGACTGTTCTGAATCATGACGTTGCTCCTCTTGGAAGAAACGTAACGATCGCTAATTCTAACAGAAATGTGACGATCCGCCAAATAATCCAGCCAATTCCAACCTGCCTTCAAGGAACACCGCGGGCGGCCAGATCGTGCCGTAGGTTTCGGCCGCTAAGTTCGCTAGACAAGACATTGTGATCGAGCAATCGCCGCAAGATAACGCCGCTTCCTGCTACCATGCCTACTACCAAGGGGCCAAAGTATGATCAAAACCGTACTCAGGGTGCGTTAGGAGGGATTCGGACCCCGCACCATCCAATGTCAGTCCATCGAGCCGGTGTACCGATTCTGGAACACCTGAAAATCCAAAAGGTCCACGCGCCGATCGGGGTGCATGTCCATCCGTGCACAAATCGAGCCGACAGACTCCAATGATGGGCCTCGCCAGCAACCGACCAGGGTTTGATGATCGTCTAGGTCCACGTCACCATCTCCGTCCGCGTCTCCTGAAGCCGCCGCACAAGAAAGGGCCTGCACCAGGAACTCATCCACGGCAGCCTCGGTCAGGGAGTCATTCGGAGAGTCCTCGGTGGAAAACCGCACGCGCAACTCATTCCCGTTGACGTCGGGAAAGTCGCTCAACCGGAAGCGATGGGTCGCCCACTCGTCACCCGTGGCTACCGTTTCGACCAGCATCCAGGTATCACCGTCATCGCGTGACAGCTCCACGGTGAGAAAGTCTTCCTTGCCCGAGCCCGACCAGTGGAACCAACGAGCGTAACTGATTTGCGCATCCGGCGCATCCAGCAGGATGAGCGGAGAGATCAACGACACCGGACCGCCATCCACGTCGGTCAGCCCCTCCGACCCACCGAAATGCTGACCGGTCACGTAGCAGTAGCGATCTTCATTCGGTGAGTAATCGAACCCCGGCTGTGCCGACGTGCCCGCCGGGATCACGCGCGTCCAATGTCCCCGTGTCTGCTTGCCGCCTGTTGCAGTGGTTTGCCAACCTCGATCCTGTTCGAAATCATCATGGAACAGCATTCGCTCCACGATGACCCGTGCCCGGTAAACATGGGTCGGCGCATCCAGAGGATCGACTACGAGCGTACCGTCGAGACCTTGAGCGGCGAAGTAATACTCCAACGTCGATCCGCACGGGGACGGCGGCAGTTCCACGCGGAACCGTCCATCGCCCAATGGGGTAAGGAGGTCATCGGAAAAGCTCTCAGATGAGCCACGATGAAACACGACGGCGGTGTCCGCGTCGACTCGATCCGCCGCATCCGCGATCCGAATCTCAAAGGATATGGCCATACCGGGTGGGATCGTAGGCGGCAGCGCGCCCACAAGGTCAAACCGAATGGCAGGCTCCGGCGCCAGCTCCAAAGCGCTTCGAGCGTTGACCCGACCCGCCCCAAAGAAGATGTCGGGGCCAGGGTCGCCCAGGTCGTCGCTGGAATCCAGCAATACCTGTATGACCTGCGATGCGGGCAATTGCGGGGCATACGATCTCAACAACGCGGCCACGCCCGCGACAAACGCCGACGCGGCGGCCGCCCCCGACTCGTAGCCGTACTCGCCGCCGGGCCAGGTGGACCAGATGTCCTGTCCGGGCGCCGCCAGATCCACGCCGAGACCGTAACTGGAAAAAGGCGAGAGCGTATCCTGATTGGTCGTGGCCGACACGGCCAGGCATCCTTCAAACGCAGCCGGATAGAAAATCTCATTCTTCCCCGTGTTTCCGGTCGGGGCGATGACCACCACGTCATGATCGACCGCGTACTGTACGGCCTCGGACAGTGCCTTGGTTCCAACGGTGAAGACAAGGGGGACCAGAACGACGTCTGCTCCCTGATCGACGGCCCAAATGATTCCCGCGGCTGCGGAGGCCTCCGTACCGATTACGCCCTCCGAAACTCGGACCGGCAACAACCGAACGCGTGCGTGGATCCCGGCGATCCCGGAGGCGTTATGGCTCGCGGCACCGATGATTCCGGCACTATGGGTGCCGGTCGTGTGTGTGTCACGGGTGTCGAACAGGTCGCCGACCATCGCGCGACCCGGCAACAGGCGATCGGAGAACTCCGGGTGGGGATCGACCCCGGTGGCTACGATCGCCACGACCACGGACGACGTGCCCGAGTGAATCGACCAGGCTCGCGGCGCGTCAATATCCGCGCCGGCCGCACCCGCTTGCCCCGCAATGACCTGGCCGATGTTGTGCAGTCCCCATTGCAGGGGAAAGTCCGGGTCGTCAGGAACGACCTGAGCGCTCGCGGTGATCGTAGGGGCAAACGCTACGCACAGAAGCACGCGACCCATACCTCGACCGGACAGCATGAGACACCTTTTCCACTCGTCTTGGACGGCCTATACCACTTGCCATGGGGTCTTACCCCATGAGGATTCCAATCGGCCGGGCGGCATTATAGCTGCCCAAGCGCAGAGGTGCATCTAATTTTGGAATTCGAGTGGCCGGATTAGCCCATGATGGCGCTGTGAGATTGCCCCCAAGGCCGAGCTGGGTTTCACCGAACGACTTCGATCGGAATCACGGCCTTCTTGGGCTGTGCCTCTTTGGGTTAATCCTATCGTCGCCATCTTGACCAGCTTGAACCCGCAGATGTATGATCTTCCTAGCTATTGTGGCGGGCAGCCGAGCGGGCGCGGACAACGGAAGCTCCATGATTGTTGATTGTTACACGTACACCTGGGAATGTGGTGATCCGCTTGGGCGGTGCAAGCCACCTGCCAACCCGCCCCCGTTGCCGGCGCAAATGGATCGTCCCGACCCGTTTGAGGCTGGACGGGCACGTCACCTGGCGGCCAGTGAGCCCGTGGACACCACGATCGTTCTCGGTTTTCGCAGCCGCTACCTCGAAGTCGATATTTCAAACGACCAAATAGCGGCCTACGTAGGCGCCAACCCAGGGCGCCTGATCGGCTTTGCAGGAATTGATCCAAGCAATCCTGAGGAGGCGATGGCTGAGCTTCAGCGCGCGCGGGACGAGCTTTCGATGCCCGGAGTCGTGGTGTCGCCGGCGGCGCAGGACTTCCATCCGAGCAACAGCCAGGCGATGCTCGTTTATGCCCAGGCTGCGGAACGAGGGATGCCGGTATTGTTTTCCACCGGAGTGCACATTACGGCAGCCACCAAGCTTGAATACGCCCGGCCCATGCTGCTGGATGAGGTCGCACGCGAGTTTCCCACACTCAAAATCATCATAGCCCATATGGGTTATCCGTGGGTGCAGGAGACCGTCGTGCTGCTGGCGAAACATCCGAACGTTTACGCGGAGATCAGTTGGCTCTTGCACCAACCCTGGCAGGCCTATCAGGCGATTCTTGGTGCCTTTCAATACGGCGTGGCCGACAAGCTACTGTTCGGCAGCGGGTTCCCCAACGCCGCCGCGTCGTATTGCATCGAAGCGCTGTACAGCATCAACCATCTCGTGCAC
>JADFMZ010000355.1 GCA_022563615.1 Planctomycetota bacterium | reverse complement strand
AATGCCCACCTTGTCTCGATCCACCAGGCCGACGTCGATCAAGTGGTCCACGCCGTCGACCAGGTCGTCGAACTCCTTGCCGGCTGGATCACCATGATCCAGCTTGGAAAACACCACGCCCCGCCCGGTGCTGGCCCGGTAGTTCGGATGAAACACGGCATAGCCGTTGGCCGCCCCGACCTGTCCAGGCCGGGAATACGCGGTAAGCCACCCATTGCGATAGTGTGACTCCGGTCCGCCGTGCGCGTGCAGGATCAGCGGAACGCGCGTGCCCGGTTTTGGATCGAGCGGATGGATCAGAATCCCCTCCAGGCGCAGGCCGTCGCGGGCCTTGTAGGTAACAACCTCCTGCCGGGCGAAACGCATATCCGCCAGCCAGGGATTGCTGTCGGTCAATCGGCGCGGGGCTGATTCTCCGTGGCGCATGAAAAACACCTCGGACGGATGGGTGGGCGAATCGGAGATCATCACGGCGGACTGCCCGTCGCTAGAGAGCGTCAGTCGAGAAAGAACCCACTTTCCCACCGGAAGGTGCGTCTTGCGTTCCGTGCCGTCGCGCCGCATCTCAGACAATTCCGTCCACACGCCCTTGTCGCCCAGGTACATGATGGTGTCGTTGTCCTGCCACGCGATTGAGCGGACGTGGCCCTCATACTGAGGAAGAATATCTTTGAGCGATCCGTCCGCCGGGTTGGCGACGATCAATCGACCCTCCATGGGGTCATGGCGATCTTCCGCCGAGGGAAATGCCAGAAACTTGCCGTCGGGACTCCACTTCGACTTGCCGAGCTTGCCCGGGTTCTGAAAGCTGCTGACGATCGCCTCGGTATCGACGTCGAAGACGTGCAGCTTACGCTCCATGTAGTGGTCGTCGATGTGCGAGGTCGGCGCCAGCGCCATGGCGATCCACGTTCCGACCGGGCTCCAGACCAGATCGGACGGGACGCCGGGCAGATCCAGCATCTTCGGCTTCGCCTCGTCATCGTCCACGACCGCAACCCACACGCGAGGCGCCTGATCCTGCTCTTCAAAAATCTCTTGATTGAACCCCTTGTCTTCGAGCTTCTTACGTTCCTTGGGTTCCTTGTCCTTGGCGCGGAAGACCACGCGCTTCCCGTTGGGACTCCAGGAATACTCGGCGATGTCCGTTTCGTGGCTCAGTATGTTGCGCGCCTCGCCGCCGTCGACGGGGATTCTATAGAGCGACTTATGCTCGTCGCCGTTTCTCTTGGCCAGGAACGAGATCGATTTTCCGTCCGGCGTCCACGCGATAGCGCCGACGTTCACCTCGCCGGTAACAAACGGTTTCGATTCGCCCTGATCGCTGACGACGTGCAGCTCAGCCCAGGCTGGGCCGCTCTCGTCCTTGCCGGGCTTGCGCGGAATGCTGAGTACGTACGCGATCCGCTTTCCATCCGGCGAGATCGTTGCATCCGCGACGTAGCGCAGCCTGGCCACATGGTCCGGCGTGAACAGCTCCTTTTCTTGAGCCGTGACCGGCGCGGGCAGCAGGCACGCCGCAATGAGCGCGCCGCTGACCAAGAAGTGCCTCACAAACCCGTTGAAGGGGGTTGCCGGCCCCCTACCGATGCGCTTACGGAAATTCATCGTGCAACTGCTCCTTTCAAAGCATTTCATAAACCGTCTCTTATCAAATCGGCGAGCTTCAACCGGTCGAAGCCACCCAGTGGGCATGGATGATCGATGCCCCGACGGCTACCTTACCCGCGAGCGCATCCGGTTTCAAATCGGCCCTGTCGGCGCGGCCTGGTTCGGGATAAGAGCTTGTCCAAGATTCTTTGTTTCACCGGTTTTCAACCGGTGAAACAGGCGACCGTCAGAGAGCGGTCTTTCGGGCAACAGACCGGACCGCTTCCTCACGGGCGAGGATCTGATGACTCATCTATTCTGGCATGTCGGAACACGAGCAAATCCTTCGTGGCGCCTTCATGCGCCAGCGTAAACCGCTCATGATCGATCAAGGTAAGCCCGAACCCGCCCAGGCACTTTTCGTATTGCGCCAGCGGGCGCGGTTTGACGTGCGCGGTTGGCGCCGCCTCCTCATCGTCGTTGAGCCAGTCGAGGATGAAAAGTACACCTTCTGGGTTGAGATGGCGATGGATCGATTCCAGCGCCGACACCCAATGTGCATCGTCCACCACGTGCAGCAGGGCGTCGATAACAGTGACCACGTCGAACGTTCGGCCAAGGTTCAGCCTTTCGAGAGGCTGCACCAGGAACCGGGCGTTGACGCTGCGCAGGCGAGCTTGCTGAATAGCGCCGGCTGAAAAGTCCACGCCCACAACGTCGAAGCCCATCTTCACATAGGCTTCGGTCAACACACCGACACCGCACCCCGCGTCAAGCAGCGTGCGCTCGTCCGGTGCGTCGACGTGGCGCCGGATCATCTGCGTGATGTGCGTTCGCTTGACCTCGTATTGCTCGGCATTGGCCCGCTCGTCGAGTTGGATGTGCCCGACCGTTCTGAGGCTGCCGCGCAGACGTTGGTGGCGACGTTCCCAGTAACGCTGAGCGGAAAACATCCGAGGACGCATTCGCGCAAGCAAGCGCTGGAACCATGTTCGCATCGGCACCATTCCCATAGGACAACTATCTCCGGCAAGCTCGGGTGCGCTTACCGCTGAGCACATAGACTATGCTGTAAGAGACCCGACACAACCTGTGGCCCCGGTTTCCAACCGATGTTAGCGCACGGGTTACAAACCTGTGCCACCTTCTTGGGATAGGGTCTTGGCGGATCGGCCGAATTGTCTGGCAACTTCGATACCCCGACGAAGGCGCTAAGGTGTCGTATGGACCCGCCCTGTCCCATCATGACTCCTGACCCGAGCGAACGAAGACGTACTGCTTGATCTCTGCCGGGATGTCTGCGGGGTGGGTAAGATCAAACTGACTCACGATCTCGGGGATGGGGCGCTCGGAACTCGGATCGAGAACGAACAGCAACCGTAGCTTTTCAATCCCACGGGTCCGCGCTATCGGTGCCAGCCACCCGGTGTTCATCTCTTCGACGTTAAGCGGTATGAAGCAGGCCGGTATCCCGGTTTCGATGGCGATCTCATAGGGCAACTCGCTGAACACAACTAGGTCATCACCCTTTTGCGCGCGCAGCCAACTGTAAAGAATGCGCGAGTGGGGTTCGAAATGCTGGCCCCGTCGCCCATAGTCCGTTACGGTTCGGTCGGCGGCCAGTCGGCGGGCATAAGTCGCGCAGGCGTCTCGGTCGACATACCACGCGCAGGCCAGCACCAGTGGCACGCAGGCTGCAGCGCGTACCCCGCGCGACTTGAACGTCAGCAGCGGACCTACGAACAACAAGAAATAGAAGGGTCCGATCGGCTGATAGTGTCGTGCGACCAGGTAGTAATGACGCCCGAACAGGGCTGTGGCAGCGACAAGCTCCACGAGCAACGCGGCGGTCAAGATCACGCTGAGCAAGACCGGCGGGCTCGACAAGAAAGCCTTCATCGCTTGTCGCGAATGTGAGAAAAGCAAGGGAAGCAGCGATCCCGCAATAGGGAGCACCAGGGCGAAAAACCATGGTTGCTCCGATCGGTAATAATATGGCGTCTGATTGCTGAAGAACGACCACATCGTCTGGAACAACTCGGCGTTCACCTTGTAGGGATTGTGATACCCCGGAGGAGGCAGTTGGTATTGGGTGCATTCGTTGTTGCCGAAGACGCGATTGATCACAACCAGAAGAAGGATAGGCGCGAGTGACGAAATCCCGTACACCACCACGACCTTCAAAGAAACGCGCCTGCGCGCCCACCACTCCGCCAACAAGTAGAGACCGATTCCCACGGGAACAAAGATGGCCGCATAGCGTATCCAGTAAAGCGCTCCCGCGACCAAGCCGAGCAGGGCCATCCACCCCAGGCTCACCCGCCCAGGCCCGCCGCATTCCCTC
>JADFMZ010000354.1 GCA_022563615.1 Planctomycetota bacterium | reverse complement strand
AGAGCATCTCTCTGGTCGGCAAGGGGGATTTCACCGAAGCCACCCAAGCCATCCAACGCGTCAAGCTCGGCGCGCCGTTTACGGATCGGGTTCGAGCCTGGTTGGAGGAATACGAAGCCAAGCAACGGGCTCGAAAAAAACTGGATCGCATTGACTACAAAAAATACCTGGGTTACGCCCACCAACGGATCGAGCGCAAGGAACTTCGCCACGCGTTGCGCTGGGTTCTGAGTGCGGCGGACGTAGCCGACGACCGCGAAACGCTGCTCGCATCAGACTGGGTGCAGGATTTGGTCAACAACGCCCTGGTCAAGGCTGAGCAGAACCGAAGGGAAGACAAATGGCGCGACGCCTGGCGCCTCTACTCTCAACTGGCCGCCCTCTTTGAACGCGAGCCTCGATACGAAAAGCTCGAACGCGAAGCGGCCACGCATGTACGCCTCGAAGGCATCTTCAGCAAGGATAGTCATTGGGATGAACGGATCCAGCGCGTTCAATGGAAAGATGCCAAGAAGGCGTTGGAGTATATCGGGATGTATTACGTCGAGCCGCCCGATTTCAAACGGACGGCCGAAAGCGGGCTCGAACAACTTCTCTTGTTGGCGGATTCCAAAGCCGCGCAGGAGCGCTTCGAGGGGCTGGGAAACGACGTGGACCGTGAGGACTTCAAGACCCGTCTGCGAGCCAGGCTGGAGCGGATCCGATCGGCTCCATCGCTTGATCGCCGCGCCACCGTTGGGCACTTTCGGCGCGTCGTGAAAGACATCAACGAGCAGACCGTGCGCCTGCCGACGGAAGTCATCGTCAGCGAGCTGATGCGCGGGGCGTTGGAGCCGCTCGACGACTTTACCACCGTGATTTGGCCCAAGGAAACCGAGGAGTTTGAAAAACACACCCGTGGAAACTTCATCGGGGTAGGCATCTCAATCATCAGTCGATTGGGAGAGATCGAGGTCGTCACCCCTCTGGACGATACGCCGGCCTTTCGCGCGGGCATCCAGGCGGGCGACGTCATCACCGACGTCGATGGTACGAGCCTCAAAGGGTTTTCCCTCAGCAAGGTGGTCGAGACGATCACCGGCCCCCAGGACACCCGCGTGACTTTGACGATCCGTCGGAACGACGAGATGCTCGAATTCCCGCTGGTTCGCACCAGGGTAAAAATCCAGTCGGTGAAGGGGTGGAGTCGAAACCCGGATGAAAGCTGGAACCACTGGCTCGACAAAGAAGACGGCATCGGATACGTCCGCATTACGAACTTTCAACGCAACACAGCCGAAGACCTCGTAAACGCCATGAGCCGGTTGCAGGGCGGCGGCCTGAAAGGGTTGATCCTCGATCTGCGCTGGAACCCCGGCGGTTTGCTGGATTCCGCATTCCAGGTGTCCTCGTTGTTTCTCAATGACGGCGACACCGTGGTCAGCACGAAGGGCCGCAGGAGCGAGGAAGACCAGATCCTCACGGCCCCGGGAAACGGACCCTACGCCAGTATCCCTCTCGTCGTGCTCGTGGATAGCAGCAGCGCCAGCGCTTCGGAAATCGTATCCGGCGCGGTTCGAGACAACCATCGAGGCGCCGTCATCGGCGAGCGGACCTTCGGCAAGTTCAGCGTTCAGAACCTGATTCCATTGGGCCCTTCGCGCGCCAAGCTCAAGATTACCACTGCCCGCTATTACCTGCCCAGCGGAGTCTCTCTCCATCGCGAGCCGGGGTCGGACACGTGGGGCGTGGAGCCGGACATCGCGGTTCGGCTGGTCCGCAAGGAACGCATAAAGGCTTTCCAGGCGCGACGAGAGGCCGACTTGCTGGGACCACGCGCCCCGAAGAAAAAATCTGAGAAAGACGACAAGGACGAAGAGGGCGACAAAGACGCTCAAGAAAAAACGTCGGATGAGCCTGCGGACGAAGCCGCCGGGAACACCGAAAAAACCGGGGAGGATGCGGTGGCCGACGAATCCAAGGACAAGGAAGATGAGCTTCCGCCTCTGGAGCAACCGGACGAAAACGATCGACCCACCGCAGACCCCCAGGTCGATACGGCGCTGCTCGTGCTGCGGATTCAATCGCTCGCCGAGCAGCATCCCACTCTAGCTGTGGCCGAGCGCAGGACCGACCGCGAGTCGGCCAGTCCGTAACGCGGGTTGATGTCACAAACGCGCGCAATCGCCGAGGCTTGACCCTCGCGGTGCGCCAACCTAGATTGCCGGCATGTCCTCGATGACTCGCATCGAACGCGTGCTGGCCGTGTTGGCCGGTCAAAAGCCGGATCGCACGCCGGTCAGCCTGTGGTGTCATTTCCCATCGGATGCATGGTTCGGCCGGTCCGCCGTCGACGCCCATCTACAGCATCTTCATGCCTACGATCTCGACTTTCTGAAGGTGATGAACGACAACGGCTATCCCACTCGGGTGGCTATTCGTTCGGCGTCGGACCTGCGAGACTTTCCGGTTCTTGGCGGGGACGAAGATGGGTATGGCCGGCAGCTTGATCTGCTGCGGGCTTTGTCGGCCGAACTGAAGGGTAAGGTGCTGCTGAGCACCACGCTCTTTAACGCCTGGGCGGTGCTGCGTCGATTGGCGACGCCGAAGATCGCCGACCGGCATGGCCCGCCAACGCTCGGCGCTCCGCCAACGGAGGCGGATCGGCGCATGGACGAGCTGATCGCCGAAGATCGGGGGGCCGTTGGGATGGCCTTGGACGCGATCGCGGCTTCCCAGGCCAACTTCGCCGCCAAGTGCATCGAGGCCGGCGCCGACGGCGTTTTCATGAGCGTGCGCGACGACTGGGTCAACACTCCTCAAAACGGTTCCAACTCTTATGCGGAACTGGTTAGCACTGGCGACGGGCAGATTCTCGGGGCCGTGCGGAACGGGCGGTTCAACATTCTTCACGTCTGCGGCGTGCCGCAGGATTTGGACACCTTCGCCGCTTACCCCGTACACGTCCTCAACTGGGCGGATCGCGCAGCCGGTCCAGCCATCGGTGATGTCGCCGGGAAGATTAAGCCCGCGATATGCGGCGGCGTGGACAATCTCAGCACGCTGCTCAACGGCAAACCGCAGGACGTAGCCGCCGAGGTCCGCGACGCATTGCGACAGGCGGGTGATCGGCCGATGATGATTACGCCGGGGTGCACCTATGACCCGGAAGCGGTGCCCGATGACAACATCCACGCGATGGTGAGCGCGGCCAAGGGAGTGGCTGTTTGACGAGTTCATCCCGGTGAAAATGGCGTTGCGGTCGGCAGAAATAAACCTACAATCCGCATGAGCCTGACGATTTCACGATCAAGCCCGAGGACTGCAATCCGTCGGATTGCGATCAGTCGATCCTTCTCGTAGCTCGGGAAGAGGTTTCGGGAAATCGCAGAGAATCGCAAAAGGAAAACACGTTGAAACGAACCTTGATTATTCTCAAACCCGACGCCGTGCAGCGCCGCCTCATGGGCAGAATCATCCAACGATTCGAGGACAAGGGCCTGGTCGTGGCCGGCGTTAAACTGATGCGCGTGTCGCGTGAGCTGGCGCAGCGGCATTACGCCGTGCATGAGAGCAAGCCGTTTTATCCCTCCCTCATCGACTACATCACCAGCGGGCCGGTTCTGGTCATGGTATTGGCCGGTGATCGCTGCATCGACATCGCCCGTACTTTGATGGGCAAGACGTTCGGCTACGAAGCCGACCCGGGAACCATCCGAGGCGACTTCGGCGCCAGCCGATCCTTCAACCTCGTACACGGCAGCGACTCGCCGGAGTCAGCCGCCTTTGAGATTCCCCTGTACTTCAGCGAGGAGGAGTTGATGGAATACACGCCGGCGGGTGGCCGTTGGGTGTTTCCCGCCGACGAAGTGTGAGCGCCGCATTAAATTGCACCCGACCAGGCCTTTCGACCTCCACCAGCTTTTTGGGAGTTTGCCATGAAAGTCCAAGCCATTGAACAGC
>JADFMZ010000353.1 GCA_022563615.1 Planctomycetota bacterium | reverse complement strand
CCCGTCGTTGCTGATGTTGAGCAGCAGGTCCACTTGCTTGGTCGCCGCCCCGCCGCTGACGAACCTCCGGCTGACATACGGCATCACGTCTTCATAGCAGATCGGGATTCCAAATCGAAAGGTGCGCCCCTGTTGCGAGGCTGACTCCATGGTGAAGCGATGAAACCCGTCTCCGGGAAAAAGCGAGTATTCCTGCGTGCCGTCCGAACCGCTGAACGGCATCATACGATTGAGCCAGAGATACAGGAATCGCAGCCGCCCGAAACGAAAGGGCACGACCTCGCCGAAATAAACGAGGTGCACTTTGTCGTAGCGGCCCGGCTCCGACCCGTCCGGGCGAAACACCGTCGCGGAATTGTATCTTCGTTCCCGGGCCATCAAATCGTGCGGGGTCTCAACGAGAGAGGCGCTGCCCGTAACGAGGTATGCGTTGTTGCGGGTCGCGTGTTTTTGGAGCGCTGCGAAGCTCTTTCTCCAGAAGGAGTGAAAGTCTCGGGCTTCTGGATTCAGATACATGATCCACGGTGTTTCCGGGAGGAGATAGAGATCCGGCTTGTCCTTGGCCGCCGCCCGCAGCATGGAATGATAGATTCGCCGCTTCGACGAACTGTTGACCGAGTCTCCTTGTACGCGACTGACGAAATCCCCCTGAAGGATTGCAATCTTCGGACCCTGTGTGATCGTGTCGCGGCGCAGTTGCACCTGGCCGTAGATCAGGGCTGCCAATACGACGGACCCTGCGAAGACCAGACTCACGCGGACCCGCACCAGCGGTCGCCATACACTGGCGCGATGGGTAGGACAAAGATCATCTTTGTCACTCCGTCGAAAGCCGGCCCAGGCGATGATCCAATCCGCGATCGCCCCATTAACGGCGGCAACAACGAAGCTGACGCCGTAAGCGCCGATTAGATCGCTGATTTGAATCAGCGATAATACCCCGTGCAAGCTATGGGAGAGGAAGAACCAGGGAAACCCCGAAATGACGACGGCCCGAAGCAACTCGCTCCCGGTCCAAACGAAAGGAAAGACCAGGGCCAAGGGCCAGCGCCGCCGGCGGACCACGTGTCGCACCGGGCAGGCCATAAGCGGGAAGTAGGCGGCCAGGTAGATGCTCAGCACCACATAGCCCGGGCCTGTCGATACGTAGAGCCAGTGCATGTTGATCAGAAAGAACGCCAGACCGAAAAGATAACTGTAAAGGTACACTCGAGGCGCCCGATCAGCCGCACCGACGAACAGCAGCCAGGGGACCAGACAGATAAACGCCAGGGGCCACCAACTAATCGGGGCGAAAATCAGACTGTTCAGCAGTAGCGTCAAAAGGGCCAGGCCGATGAGCGCACGGTGCGTTTGAAACGAGAAGCCGGGATCAACCGGAATGAACGATCGCTTGGGGCTCGCGTTGTGGGTTTTGCTTCGTGCGCGACGGCTCGGTTGTCGAGTATCTTTCGCAGGGCGTTGGCGGGATTCCACGGGCAATATCAAACTCGGTCGAGTAGGAGGATCGAAACGGTCTGGCCGTTTTCGGCGTTTGCAACGTTCGGAGGCCGAACGATCATGGCGTTGGCGCCGGCCAACCCGAATGCATCGCCTGACCCGCGCCAGGATAGCGGTTCCACGACGCACAAACCATCGTCCGAAATCTCGACCCGGGCGGGGACGTACGCGCGGCGATCGCGGGTCGCGCTAAGGGTGCCTCGGAGCTGGGCCTGAATCGGTTTCGGGATCCGACCGGTCCGCCCCTGCAACGCCGCCAGGGCGGGTCGGACCAGAAGCTCAAACCCGACAAACGCACTGACCGGATTGCCGGGCAGCGCAAAGATGAGCGTGCCGTCGTCCGTGGTGGCGAACTGAATCGGCCGGCCGGGCTTGATCGCCATTTTCTGAATGTGGAACCGAGCGCCGCATTGTTCGAGCACCTCGGGGACGAAATCGAACGCCCCCATCGAAACTCCGCCGGTGATGCACAGCACGTCATGGCGCAACGCAGCCTTTATGCTTTCCCGCAGCTCTTGGCGATCGTCGGGCACGATACCCATGGGCGCCGGTTCGGCATGGGCCGACAAGACCAGGGCATGGAGTTGATGTTGATTGGAATTGCGGATTTGCGCTCCCCGGGGCACGCAGTCGATCTCCACGAGTTCACCCCCCGTGGACAATAGCGCCACGGTGGGCTTGCGGTAGACCGTCACGCGGCTGGCGCCGGCCGCCGCCGCTGCGCCGATGGCCGCCGGCGTCATCAAGGTGCCGGCTTGAAGCACGGTCTGACCGGCTGATCCATAGGTCGCTCGTCGTGTAATGAACGTGCCCGGCTCGACGGGGTTGCGGATCAGAACCTGTTCTGGCAATTCTCCGCCGCCAACCGGCTCGGTTAGTTCGACCCGCACGACGGCGTCGGCCCCGCGCGGGATCGGCGCGCCGGTGTTGATCTGCATCGCCTCGCCGGGCGCCCACGCGTGGCCCCCAGCGGGGTCATCGACCCACGTCTCGGCGGCGATCTGACCGGTCACCCGAAGCGTGACCGGAGCCCCGGCGACATCAGCCGCTCGAACCGCGTAACCGTCCATCACCGACCGATCAAACGGCGGGTGGTCCAGATCGCATTGTATGGATCTAGCGAGCGTTCGATGAAGCGAATCGTCCAACACCACCTCGACCGTGTCGATTGGCTCAATGTTGGCGAACACTCTCCGGTAGGCTTCGTCAATATCGATCATGGCCGGTGGTGGGCGATCGCGTCATGGCAAGCCAGGACAGCAAACGACTAAACCCCAACTCCTTCAATGGTGTCATGGGTCGTCACCAGGGGTCGCCCAGCGAACATGCCTGGATCGCGCTGGTGCTTGTGCGCCTGCTTGAAAGCGTCAGAGCGCACCCAACTAAGGAATGCGTCCTTGGATTCCCAGCGAGTCAGCACATGATAGGTATTATCCTGTTTCGTGGGCGGACCGTCGGACATCGACAGGATCATGCCCGGCTTAAGTACGTCCAGGCTGATAAACCCCGATTGCCCCTCGACGGAGCGATCCCGATCTCGCCACAGCGCTTCAAAATCAGCCTCGCGCCCCTCGGCCACCGAAATGTGGTTGATGCTAACGAACATGCGTGGTTCTCCTTGGAACCTATTCCCATTAGCCATTGTGGCGCCGGTTTTCAACCGGTGAAACGCGCGGGTTATAAACCCGCGCCACACTTCTTGCGATAGGGTCCTAACGCCGAATCCGTTCTTGAACCCGATAAGCTAAGCGTACCGGATAGCGCGCGCTTGCTCAAGCTTGCCGGAATGGAGTAAGGTAAGTCGTGTTCCAATTTCTGCGAAAAATCGTGTGCCGGGTTGAGATCGTCGGATGTTAGCGCTTGCAAGTGTTTGGATCGCATTGGGCGTCTTCCTGCTGGCTGTGGCTATGTTCCTCTACCGCCCGGTGTTTAACGATCTGACCGTCACGCTGGTCGTCTATTTCGGGTCACCGGGCGCCCTTTGCCTGGCCGGCCTCGTGCTGTGGGCTTATCGAAAGGAGCGATCGGGGGATCCGGGTGTGGCTGCCCAGCGTGTGCAGGCCAAGATCGCCATCACCCTTGCGGTGCTCGCGGCGGTAATCATCTATCTGCTCGTTGGGTTCAGCCAACCCCTCAGCCGTACGCCGTATGTCCAGGGGTAACCTCGCGTCAAAGTCTGCGGGGGGCGCAAAGATCATCAATGCGCTACCCCACGCTCAACCGCCCGGTCCCAAACGTGACGCTGGGACCGTGACCGTTTCGGCGGGCAGATGTAATTTGTCGCATGTTCGAATCGCGGGTGCATCGAACAGCCCCCCAGCCCCAAAGGGGCGCCTTAGTTCAGCCCAGGGCAACGCCCTGGGACTGATTCAGTGCAGGACACTGCGAGCCCTGAAAGGGCGGAATACGCCTATGCCGCCCTTTCAGGGCTTGTGCCTTCGTCT
>JADFMZ010000352.1 GCA_022563615.1 Planctomycetota bacterium | reverse complement strand
GTGGCGGCCATCGTCAGCAAGGGGTCGCTGGCTCGTCAGGCGCTGGATCAGGTGGATGCCGTAATCGCTCAGGAGGGCGGTTCATGGGTGTCCTATTACGTTCGTGGCATGAACCACCTGCACTGGCCTCGCGCCTTGAGGCACTCGGACGACGCCGCCGTCGATTTGGCGCGATGTGTCGAGATGCAGGAGGAAACCGGATCGCCGGCGGGTCAGCCCTATTACGTCCGCACGCATATCGCCCTGGGTGACGCCCATGCCAAGGCCAAACAGTTCCAAGACGCCCGGCGCGCCTGGAAACTCGGGTTGTCGCTGTTTCCTGATTCGGTGGATTTGCAACAGCGACTGGCGATGAAGACCGACGGCGAAGTCCTGAAATACGTCGTGAACCATCGGAGTTTGGAACAGCCTGTCGATACGAGTCTGGCGTTCCTGGACGGTAAGCCTTGACCGCACAGGATGCTTCGAAGGCGCCTGCCGACGATGTCTGCGTGGATCGCCTCGTTGCGCCCCCTGTGGCCGCAGTTGTACAATCACCGCCACCGCGTCATCGGCGCGCTTACTCGCGCCGGCTGCAAGCGTGCTTGCTGGTTGCGGGGGTCTACTTGTTGCTCATAGGCCTTTGCGCCGCAGTTCGCCTGGAAGCCGACAACTGGGGCTTCTTGCTGATGCAATTTGCGCGCGAGGCGCTGGTCCACATATGGGTGGTGCACTGGGTTGGCGCGCTGTTCGTCGGTGCGCTATACGTGGCTGTCGGAAGGCTCGAACGGGTCGGCCCTCTGGCCGCCAGATGCGTGCTGGCCGCCATGCCGCTGATGTTGATCGCGTCATGGGATCGCATTGCGACGGCCGCCTACAGACCGATCCGCACAAGCACCGGTGTGTATATGGCCCATCCTACACGCGGATGGACGCTTCGACCCGGCTGGACAGGCCTGCAGGATGGCATCGAAATCCACATCAACAGCCGGGGGCTTCGTGGTCCTGAGGTGTCGCCGCAAAAGGAGCCCGGCCAACGGCGCATCCTGTTTCTCGGTGATTCGGTGACCTATGGTTACGGCGCGCCGGAGGGCGTGTCCTTTGTGTCCCGGTTTGGTGAGCAGTGCACCGACGCATCAACGGCAGCCCGGCGCCTGACCGCGATCAATCTGGCCATGCCCGCGTACTCCACCTGGCAGGAATATGATCTGCTGGTCCATGAGGGTTTGCGGTATGAGCCGGATCTCATCGTGCTGGTGTTTTGCGTGAATGACGTGCTGGAAAAGTTCCAGCTTTTCCGGTTTGGCGGACACACTCGCGGCTTCGAGCCGGCGCAGCCGTCCGTGGTGGAATGGTCTGGGCTGGTTCGGGCGGCGCGGGCGTGGCGAACGCATCGGGAGCGCATGGCGAAGGAAACCGCAAAGGCTTTGGGATTCTCCACGACCGTACGACGCTTGTTGAGGGATCCCCATGCCCCGCTGGTGGAAAAGGGTTGGAGAATCATGCAGGATTACCTCGACCGGATTGTTGAGGCGGCGCGGCGGGCGTCGGTTCCGCTGGTCGTCGTGGGCGCCCCGCACAACGATCAGTTCGAGCCGAACGAACCCTGGCCGAAGCCGACGCCGCAAGATGTGCTCGCGGAACGGATGGCGGCACGAGGCGTTCCCTATCTCGATCTGTTGCCGCTCTTTCGAGCACACCTGACCTTGGCCGGCGTCGAAGCCGGATCGCTTTTTGTCGATCCCTTCCACTTCAGCGCTGCCGGGCACGAGCTGGTTGGGCGGGAGATTTGCGCTTTCCTGAGCGATCAGAACCTTCTGGATTAAGAGCCTATCCCAAAAAGTGTGGCACGGGTTTGTAACCCGTGCTTTTCACCGGATGAAAACCGGCGCCACAAGCGTTAATGGGATTAGGCTCTAGGATCGAGGCACGTTGATCACGCGAATGCCGTTTGAAGAATTCGCCGGCGGCCTTTACCGTGGCCAGTGGAGGCCTATACTATGAGAGTGCCTAGCAAGACTTGTTTCGAGGCGTCTGCGGCACTGGGACGATCGCGCAGGCTGAAGCCTGCGGCTCGGTTTTCTTGGAAGCTAAGTACGGGTAAAGGTTGGACCTTGGGCGGCACCGATCGTGGGTGGCGCCCAAGCAAGGAGCTTACAATGGGTTGGGTTCGCACCGTCGCGCGAGTCATCGGCCGATTACGCTCGGCTTGTGATTGGACGGGTGTTCGCTACCGGCGACCTGCCGTCGTAGCGATGCTGACGGTTCACATGCTAGCCGTTTCGGCCCAGGCACAACGAACCGGCAAGGTGCCCGACGAGGAGGGCGGACTCCTGCAATGGTGCATCGCGGCGGGAATTGTGTTGGTGGTCTGCATCACGGCTTTCTTGAATCCGAAGCGTTCGCATCTGAACTAGCTTCCCCAGCCCGACAGGGTGAACACGATGTCTACGCAACCTCGACCAACGTCAACGGTAAAGTTCGGGAGACGAACGCTCCTCGCACTTCTGGTCGGGCTCAACGCGATCCTTGGCGCCTTACTGCTGCTGGAGATGAGTTCGCTCCCGACAGCTCGCGCGCAGGGCGGCAGCCCGCGCGGCGACTGGGCGTGCGTGACCGCCAAACCTCTGGGCCAATCCTACGACGTGTTTTACATGCTCGATGTGCGCGAGCGCAAACTCCATGCCCTTTACCCGAGCATGGGACGCCGGTTGAATTATGCGCAGGCGCCGCCCCGGGACGTGGCTGCTGATTTCGGCCGGTAGGGGAACTTTGATGAACCAAGAGAGCGAGTCGAGCGGAATGGAATCGAGGAACCTGGCTGTCGGCGTGCTTTCGACCACGGCTGTGATCCTGCTGGTCGGGTTGGCGATCATCCATACCCGGCCCACGCCGGCGCAGGCCGACGGGATGACGGTGGCCCGTGGCGATTATTTGATGACGGTAGGAAGCGGCACCCAAGTGGACGAGGAACTCATTTTCCTGATCGACGTGCCCGAGCAGAAAATGATCATCTATCGCTTCGATGCCGGCCGACACCAAATCGATATCGTTCAAGGCGTGAACCTGGCCGAGATGCGTGAAGCCACGCGCTCACCCTGACGCGGCCACCGAACGAAAGCTGACGATTCTTGGGACAGCGGTTAATGCCGCGCGGCAACGGGCCGGAATCGTTGTCCCGGAAGCGTCAGAGGCCGCATTGGCCCCTTGGAGCGGGAAAATAGGCGCAATTCACGGCGGCAGAGGTCGTTTTCGCTTGAATCGAGTGGGTCATCTTGGTACGATGGCGGCTTGGGGTTCGATGGAGGGAAATCCTAGCATAATGCATTGGGGCAGCATTAACGCTACGGAGCCACGAGACTCGCTTGGAACGATGTCATGTCAGCCGAACCTACGGTAATTTCGCCCGAGCGTTGGTTTGCGATTGTGATGTCGGTCGTTCTGCTAGGCTCACCGGAGCATCTTCGGGGCCAGCAGACATCGCTCACGACGGTCGACGCGACAGGCTTTGAGCGCGAGGATGGCTGGTGTCCCGGCTTTGCATGCGGGCCGGCCTTCGATGGCTGCTTTGATCCAGCGGCCGATGCGAGCGTGAACTGTGGGGTGGAGAACCCCAATGAAGCCACAGGGTGGTACCTTTCGAACGACAGCCTGAGCTGTGCCCAACCCCATATTTCCACAGAACGTCCGTTCGAAGGCGAGCAGCATCTTCGGTTCGATGCTGATCCGTTGCTTGCAACGTTATGTTACTCTTTTCACGAGCCCTGTCCGGTCAACGAAATCCTGAGTCGCCGAATGTGCGGCGAGGGTCCCGTTCTTGGCGACGCGCCCTGTCTCGTGCCGCTTGAACCCGGCCCAACGACGGTGACGCTAGAGGTCTTGCCTGACTGTGCGATTACCGCGAGTTTAAATATACGGATGCTCGGACCCTCGCGCGCGATGAGTGACTTACCTTTCTTTCGGTTC
>JADFMZ010000351.1 GCA_022563615.1 Planctomycetota bacterium | reverse complement strand
CTGTAACGCTTGACCGGCGTATCGAGAAACCCCTTGCCAAGGCCTGCGAACGCGGCGATCGCATCGAGTTTGCTTCGAATCTCCTGGCGGGTCATGCCCAGGATCGCGCCGTTCAGAAAGATGTTTTCACGACCGGTCAGGTCGCCGTGGAACCCGGCGCCGACCTCGATCAGCGCCGCCAGGCGACCCTGGACTTCGACAGTTCCCGCGTCCGCTCGCAGAATCCCTGCCAGCAGCTTCAAGATGGTGCTCTTGCCGGCGCCGTTGGGGCCTATGATCCCCACGGCCTCACCTCTCGAAACGGTAAAACCAACATCGCGCAGTGCCCAGAAGTCTCTCCGGGCATTGGATTGGGTGGATGGACGCCTTCGGCAGCGCGTCCATGCTGCGGTAAGAAGATCACGGAGGGAGTCGTGCGACTCACCCAAACGGAAGCGCTTCGAGACGTTGCAGACACGTACGGCGGGTGTAGCCGGGTCGGGCTTGGGGTCTGCAATGCGCATCAGATGCACTCCGCAAATCGATAGGAAGCGCGGCGAAAGAAAAACCAACCGCCGCACAGCAGAACCAGGGAGAACACGACGGCGTATGCAAAGCCGCCGGCGTCAGGCCATCGACCATAGAGGATGCAATCGCGGTAGGCTCCGATGATCGGCACCATCGGGTTGATCGAGATCAGTCGCGCCAGCAGCGAACCGTCTTGAGGAACGGGCACCACCACGGCCGACACGAACAGCGCTAACTGGATGCCCGCCCCGAACACCTGTCGAACGTCGCGGTAGAACAGGTTGGCCATCGCCAGAAACATCCCCAGCCCGATGGTTATCGCAATCTGCACCGCCACGACGACGGGAAGAAACAGCAGCGAAGGCGCGAGCTTGAAGCTCCACTCGCCGGATGCGTGAAAGTAGAGCATCAAGCCGGCCAGCACCGACATGGCCAGGCAAAAGTCAACGAACGAACCGGCGATACACGACAGCGGAAATACTTCTCGGGGAAAGTACACTTTCGTAACCAGGTTTCGGTTGGCTACCAGCGAGCTTACGCACCCGCCCAGGCTGACGCTGAAAAACGTCCAGGGCACCAGTCCGCTGTAGGCGTACAGCGCATAGGGTAGATCAATGCCGAGAACGAGCGAGGCGTCGATCGCCCGCGTGAATACAAACGTAAACATCAGCATCATGGAGAAGGGTAGAAGGACGGCCCAGCCGATGCCCAGAATCGACTGCTTGTATCGCACGCGCAGATCTCGCCAGGTGAGGCTAAGGAGCAGGTCTCGAAAGCGACGAAGCTCAACCGGTATTGGAGTAATCGCCCAGGCGCGCACAGTCGACGGCACCTCCTTGACAAACGTTTCTGGGGCACCGCAAAGATCATCTTTGCGCTCTCCCAGGCGGTTTATCGGTCGCTTTAACCGGGAGGTTCAGATATGGAACGCAAAGATGATCTTTGCGCTACCCTGGGATGGCTGGGGTCTTGGAGCGTGTTTTCCTCTTCAATCGCGCCGGCCTTGATCAGAGCAACAGGTCTCAGCCCGGTGACAGGGAGTTCCGCAAACATCAATATCAACGTCGGAATGGGGGATCAGCGTCGCTGGTAGGCGATGCGATGGATGGTCCGACCCTCTCGCGTGTACTTGATCTCAAAATTGGTGCCGGCCCAGTCAGGCCCGGGCTGCGTCTCATCCTCATCCCAAGAGGTTTCTTCCAGCCCAGCGCACGCCCCGAGTACCTCGTGGATGTGTTGGAAGTACTCTTCGTGGTCGGATTGAATGAACCACTTCCCGCCTGGAACCAGCATGCGGACGACGGCCTGAGCAAACGCCATCTGGATCAGGCGGCGTTTGTGGTGCCGCTTCTTGGGCCAGGGGTCCGGGTGATACAGGTGCAGCACCGACACGCAGCCCGGCGGCAGGTGGTGCAGCACCAGGAATTGCGCATCCGTGCGCATGACACGCACGTTGCGAACGCCCCATCGAGCCATCCGGTCGGCGCAGTATCGGTAATACTTGTTGGCCCACTCGATGCCCAGCATTCGGATTTCCGGGTGGACCCGCGCCCGGTTGAGCAGGAACCCGCCCTTGCCGCATCCGATCTCGATCTCCAAAGGCCCCGGCGACTCGAACCAGGCCATCGGATCGACGACCTGCCCCTCCGCCGGCGGCTCGACCATTATGTCTTCCACACCGAGCATGTTGATATCTTGGCGATCGCCTGGAGAAGTTCAAGGGGAACGCCCGTTCCGGCACTTAAAGCTTCTAACAAAACCGAGCCGCAGGCATTTTGAAAAGGCCTGCGCGAACGTCGGAGTGTCGCGGGCGCTTCGAAACACGTTTTGTAGACGGTCTTAGAGAAATGCGCGGACGTCAACTTTGAGCGCCTTGGCGAGGCGTTTGAGCGTGCGAATGGTCGTGCGGTCCGGATGCCGCTCGATCCTGGAGATTTGCGACTGGGGAATGCCGAGCTTGGCTCCAAGCTGCTTCTGCGTCAGCCCCGCCGCCTTGCGGGCCTCGACGATGCGCTCCACCGCCAGCTCGCGGGCGAAGTCAGCGGCATCGACAAAATCGTCATCCCCGGCTTCGATCTGCGCAATCGCCCGTTGCGCCATCTCAGACTTTATCAATCGTTCATACCGGTCGATGGGGACTACCACATGGGTAGGCCGACCGTTCTCGACAACGTATGGAAAATCTGGGGTTTGGTTTCGTGCCGACTCTGTGCGGCCGGTTTTTCTAACGAGCGATGAGACTTTGTTGCGTCTGCCTTGGCGTTCGCCCACTACGGATGAACGTTTGGCTTTTGCTTTCCTTCGTCTCTTGGCAGCAAACGTTGGCATTCTCGCACGCGTATCCGATCTCTCGCTCTGTTCGTCTCAAAGATGGCGATACATCTCTCGAAACGGAAGAAGCGGAGCATGTATCGGCTTTTCTTAGGCTGGTGAGCAGCCTCCGAATGCTCGATCAGCGAAACCGGATCGGCTGATACCTTCCAGAGCTGTTCGTAAAAAGCCCTGACCTCGGTAACGCCGGCTTCATGCCGGATGAACCACATAACTTCTCTGTGCAATTCCACCTTGATGCGCATGGAGCTTCCTCCAAACAGCGCCGAAACGCCATCCATGACATTGCGCTGGCTTCAAGGTGGAACAACATTAGGTCACTCCAGGGAATGCGAACCTGTTATGCGTCCTTCCGGTCGCACCCCGTTTATTGTCCCCTTGAGTTCCACGACCGGGGGACTCGGTCTTCAAGTTTTTATATCATTTATAGTATATATCGAATTTGATATATGTCAAGCGGAAACTGCTCGCGAGCGCCAGGTTTTTTCGATGTCTACAGCTTTGGGGCGGCGCCTACCCTTTCCGACCACCCAACCGTTTGTGCTCAGTCGTGCAGAATCGGTCGGTCATGCCGGCGATGTAGTCGCAGATGACGCGGTCGAGGCCCTGATTGTCGATTCGGGATTGAAACCGGTCGGGTAGGGCTGTCTGGTCTTTTCGGTAAGCATCGAATAAGTCCCGGATCATTTCGCGCCCTCGGGCGTCCATGGCGGCGACGGTCGCGTGGAGGTAAACGTGGTCGCGCAGGAAGTCTTCAAGCTCGCCGAGTTGTCGATCCATCGATCCGGACATCGCCACGAGCGGTTTTTTGGCCGCCTTGGCTTGCTGGGGCGATTGAATGGACGAAAGATTTTCGTTCGACATTTTGACAACATCCAGCAGCAGTCGGTCAAGCATTTGGTTGAGAACGACGCGGCGGACGGCGTGAATGGGTTTGGCGCGATGTTTTCGCGCGACGGCCTCGTACGCCTCGCACCAGAGCGTCAACCGCGAAAGCTCGCTCGCGCCGATGAACTCCGCGCCGATCGCGTCTTCCAGGTCGTGACCGATGTAGGCGATGCGGTCGGCGATCGACGTGATCTGTGCCTCGATGGATGGGCCGGTCGGT
>JADFMZ010000350.1 GCA_022563615.1 Planctomycetota bacterium | reverse complement strand
CTGATGCACACGCGGTTGATCAGGATAAAGAGCTAGGGCCGACTGGTAGTGCTCTTGGGCCTCCTCCGGCCGCCCTAAGGCGGAAAGAACATCGGCGTATTTCGCGTGAGTATCAGCCCGAAAGTCCTCGCGATCCAGGGCGTTTCTGAAATTTTGCGCGGCTTCTTCGACCCGACCCAGCCCGGCCAGCGCCTCCCCCATGGTGGCGTAGGACGAAGCATGATCGGCGTCGACTTTCAGCGCATCCCGCAAGGCCTCGACGGCGTGTTCAAGCCGGCCCGCCTTTAAGTACGTCGTTCCGAGCATGTATTGGAAGATCAGCGACCGGGGTGACTCGGCGGCGATACGTTCCAACAGCGGTAACGCCAGGGCAAACCGCTCAGGCGCGGCGCCCTTGAGGATCTGAAGGGCGAAATCAAACTTGTCCAGGGCGCCCAGCCGATCCTTGGGATCCGCCAACCCCTCGACGAAGAATTCGTCCGAGCCCGGCCCACCATCCGATACATACCCCAATCCCGTAATGGCCCGACGGGCCTTGTCATCCCATTCGACGACGGCAGCCTGCCCCGGTTTCATCGTCTGGTAGCGAGCTTGCAGCGACTCCAGCAGCCCCACGGCCACGTCAGGGTGTTCGCCGAGGACGTTGAAATCCTCAGCCTCATCGGCCAGACGATCAAACAGTTGTGGCTTGGTCGACAAGACGTATTTCCACCGATGCGTAATCAGGCTTCGTTGCTGCGCCCATCCGAAGGCGTGCCGTGCGTAATCGCTCTCGGCGTAGGCGGCAACCTCTTGAAGCTCTCCACCTTCTAGCGCGACGGCCAATGACCGCGAGCGCAACCCGGCGGGCGAGGCCCATCCGAACAACTCCATCACTGTGGGGTAAATATCGACCATTTCAACGATCGCGGACACGCGCCCACCGATCTCAACCGCGTCGGGATGAACAAAGATCAAAGGCACGTGAAGCGTGGTATTGTACAGGAACAGGCCGTGCCCTCGCTCGCCATGCTCGCCGAACGACTCGCCGTGGTCGCCCGCTACGACCACGAGCGTGCGGCCGGTCAGGCCGGTGGAGTCCAGCCAGTCGGTCAGGCGCCGGATCTGCCCATCCATAAACGTAATTTCTCGGTCATACGGGTCGCGATCCTCCGACTCGTTCTCCAAAGGCGACACGTAGGGATCGTGCGGATCGAAATAGTGCACCCAGGCGAAAAACGGGGCATCGTCAAGCGTATTGAGCCAGGCCAGCGCGCGATCGGTCACGACATCGGCCCGTTGCTCCCAGCCGAGCGGCGAACTCTCAACGGACGTCGGCTCGACGTCATCCTCATACACCTCGAAGCCGCGAGCCAAGCCGTAACGCTCGTCCAACACGAAACTGGCGACGAAGGCCCCAGTCCGATAATCGTGGCTGCGAAACAGGTCGGCCAAGGTCGGATGGGCGGCGCCGAGCGCCTCCCGACCGTTGAGCCGAACACCATGTTCCCTTGGATATCGACCGGTCATGATGGAGCAATGCGAAGGGAGGGTCAGCGGTACTTGCGCGAAGGCGTGTTCGAAAACCGTGCCTCGAGAGGCCAGTGCATCGAGCGCCGGCGTGGCGGCCGGTCCATACCCGTAGCACCCCAACCGATCGGCGCGAGTCGTATCCAGCGTAATTAACAGCAGATTGTGCCCGGTGAGCTTGCCGGAAGGGCGCGGGGATTCTTCCTGCCGCTGGCATCCCGAAACGAGCATCCCGGACAGCGCAAGTAGGATCGCCGATCTATGGCATCGCAACACGCCCTGGAGTGTAGCCATGCTGGATTCACCGCGTCAATCCGAAAGCGGCTCAACCGCGCAATCCGCTTGTAACAACACGAGACCTCATTTTCACTGGCGTTTATAGGTCCCTTGCATTTCGATTTTCTTGATGAGGCGCAGGGGATCAGCCCACTCCACGGCGTTCCACTCAAGCGTGTCGGAATCGACTACGGTCAGGACGTGACGTCCATAACTTGTCGTGCCGTCCAGGCCGATGCTGCGGTAGTTCATCGTCCAACGCTTGGCGCTCCGGTCGTAGGTGGCGCTGCCCTCCTGCGGATAGCCCCAATTGTTGAACATCCACCAGATATAGGTTTTTCGGGTCGGATGCCAGCTCCAAAAGCCGGAAGCTTCATAGTTCTGCGCCTGACTCTTGGCCACCAACGTGCCCCGCAGACAGCGTTTGTCCAGCACCCACTCCCACTTGGCGGTCCCGCTCCAGTGTCGGCTTTTCTCGTCGGCGTTGAGGATCTCAGCCTTCCAGGTCCACGACCCCACAAAGACGTCGAACGCGTTGAGCTTGGGGGACCGCGCGGGCCGCTGAACCTGAGACAAATCCACATTCCGCGCGGCGCAACCCAAGCTTGAGTACGCCAAAACCGTCACCGCCAACACCACAATGGTTCGCCAAGTTTTCATCGATTCGTCTCCTTTACCGGATGTGCCTGATCGTTTTCTCTTCCGTTTCCGACCGCTGTCGCGAAGCATATCGCGCAGCAGCTTGCGAAGCCAACCATGGTCCAATGCTGGGCTAACGAATCAATGCTGCACGGCCGATCGGTGAAAACTTGACAAAACGAGCCGAATGAACGCTCCTAAGCTGGCATGGAAGCGTCTACCCCTGACGAGGCGATTGTTCTGACCGGGTGCGGGTGGGTAACGCCCTTTGCCCACGGGTCGATCGCCGAGGTTCTTACGGCAGCGCGTGCACTTCCCGATCATCCCGAACCCAACGAACCCTACTGGGGCGTACCCGATCGGTTCGTCGAGGAATGTCCCAGTCTGCCAAAAGAAGTCAGGAAAGATCAAGGGGCATGGATGTCGGGCATCGCGCTGGAGGGTGCGCGGCTAGGCGCCTCACTGGAGCAACACGCCCTTCCCGATGATCGCGTCGGACTCGTCTTGGGTTGCAGTCTGGCTGGCCAGTTGAGCATGATCGATTTCGCCAACGAGGTCCGGGAGCAGTCTGCCAGATTCGTCAGCCCGCTCCATTTCCCGCAAACCGTGGGCAACTACATCGCAGGCGTCTTGGCCCGAGGATACGGTCTGCGCGGTCCTAACATCACAATCGCAACGGGCGCGGCTTCGGGATTGGACGCCTTGGTCGAAGCGTGCGTCCTCCTGTCATCGAACCAGGCGGACGTCGTCCTGGCCGGCGGGACGGAACTCCTCAAGGCCGGCCTCGTCGAAGCGCTGGCCCAACCGGGCGAGCGGCTCAGCGAAGGGGCGTGTTGGTTCGCGCTGGAACGAGCCGGCGACGCCGCCTCGCGTGGGGTGCAACCTCTGGCTGACATCGTGCGATGGGACCGCATCGTGCCCGAGAGTAAGCGAAAGGACGAAATCGGCGACGTGATGCGGTCCACGTGTTCGCACCCCTCGGCCGGGGCGATCTTCATCGAGCATTGGACGGGCAAGTGTCTGGCCGCCGGAGGCCCAGCCGCTGTTGCGGCCGCAATCGGCGCCGCATCCGGGTTGGAGGTTCCGATCGCGGACAGATCCGATCCCTCTTCAGCGTCACCAACGGTTTTCGCCGTCCGGAAGCTGACTTCCTCTTCATCAAAAGATAGGATTCGGTCAGCCGTCGTAGCGGAAACCGACGGGCCCCATCAGACCGTACTGGAACTCCTCATCCCTTCGAAACTTTAGAACGTGTCTGAGTAGCCTCTTTCCAAACCGCGACCGTTCGTGACCGGCATTGCAATCGACCCCGATCACAACTAAACCAAATCCTCCGGAACGACAAAATCCCCGGCGGCGGGGTCACACCACGCCGCCGGGGTCAAGTACACTTTCTCAGAGAACAGCTCTCTCAGTCAGTCGGGCTATTCGTCGCCGCTTTCACGGTGACTTTGACCGAAACTAGCTTGATCCGGCAGCTCTTTGATCAACCCTGCCGCCCGAAGCTGAGCCACGTTGAAGCC
>JADFMZ010000349.1 GCA_022563615.1 Planctomycetota bacterium | reverse complement strand
GATCATAGAACTGGATCCGCCGCCGGCGGTTAATTGTGGAACAGCCCAATTAAACAGCAAGAGAGGAGTCGCCAGGGCGGCGGCCTCGACATACATCCACCCGACACGGCCCCAGCGCACCTTCCAGGCCTGCCGCGAGGCCAAGTGCGTCGCCAGAAGGATGACCACGACGAGCAAACCCGGAAGCCAAACGCCGACCGGTCCGAACAGTTCAAAGACCCCGCGTAGTAAGTCGAACGCGATAACCCGGTCGCGATTCGCCAACGATGCGACCTCATAGAAGCCCATCAACGGCAGCAGAAACACCAATGCTTCAAGCGGCCTGGCCAAGAGTCCCCGCGAGTTGGTTTCGGTAGAGGATTGTTCGGTGCGGCTCATGGATTACCGGTATTCCAAGGGCTGATCGGGACCATCGCTTCCGTCGATCCGTGTGAGACAGGACGGGTCGTCATGGACGGGATTGTTCACCCGCGTCGAGACGGGGTAGGCCGCTAGCTCGCGGGCGGGCGAAGGCTTCAGCAGTTGCTTGAGCGTTTCAGTGTCCTCCATCTTCGGATCAAGCCAGAGATCGTATGAGTGTGGAGCCAGGATCACCGGCATGCGATGGTGCAACGGTCGAAGCACATCGTTCGGTTCGGTCGTCAGGATGGCAAACGAGTCGATGGGTTTGTCGTCCGGCCCCTCCCAATGCTCCCACAGGCCGGCGAAGGCAAACGGTCGTTGGTCCTGCCGCCGGATGCAAAAAGGTTGCTTACGTTTTCCGTCCCGGCGCCACTCGTAAAAACCGTCGGAGGGCACGAGGCAACGGCGTCGACGGAAAGCGGCCCGAAAAGCGGGTTTGGTCTCAACTGACTCGCTCCGGGCGTTGATCATGCGATTTCCAAGGGAGGGATCCCGAGCCCAGGAAGGAATCAAACCCCAGCGAAGCTGGTGCAGCTCGCGTGGGCCGCCGCCATCCAGAATCCGAACGACCGACCCATCCTGCGTCGGGGCTATATTGTACCGGGGCTCGACGTGCGGCGATGCATCCAGCGCGAAAGCCTCCGCCAAGTCCCCCTCCGTTGTCGTCAGCGTGTAACGTCCGCACATTCGTATGACCCGCCCGGCTCCATCACGTCCCCGGAAAGTCTGCATCGTAGCCGTGTAATGCACATCCGGCTACATCCTGGCCGGGTGTCGATCCCGTTGCAGTTTCCGGCACCAGCAGCGGAAACTTGAAGCCTCTCCTCGCTCATGGGGCACGGGTTGGTCACGCCTGGGTTTCGTGACGATATGGGATAGGCTCTTATTCCGCCGGTTCATCCTTGCCGATTGATTCATAAGGGCGCCTCGGACAGCGTCCATAGATCCGCGTTTCGGGTGGACTAAAGGGCCGAGCGCGCTGTTTATTGAGTCTGTTGTATAATGGACGCCGGCCTGTTGGGCCGGGCGAATGGGCTCGCGACTCGACGGGGCGACCCTAGCAGCCAGTTGAAAAAATGTGGCACGGGTTTGTAACCCGTGTTTTCACCGGTTGAATACCGGTGCCACACTCAACCTTTGTGCTTTTCAACAGGCTGCCAGGGGCCTTGCCGAAGATTTGATGGCATCGATGCAACACAAAGCGCCTTTCAAACCGTTACGCCCTCCTTCGAACCCACTGCTCGTGCCGGCGGGGTTCATGGTGCTAGCGCTTATGGCCGGCAAGCACGTCGGCGCTGAGCCACAAACTGAACAGACTGAGCAAGCTGAACAGGCGGCAGCGGAACTCCTCAATCCGCTAGGCGAGACATTTTCCGGCTTCGACTGGGACGCCGAGCACCCGAACATCCAGCGGTCGATCACAAACATCTGGAACAACAACGACTGGACCGACGAAGCAGACCTGTTCGCTCGTGATGTGGCCACCGAAGTTACCGCGATTCCCCCCTGGCAGATGGCGGACCGTCTCGAACTGATGACGAAACGCGTGGCGGAACGGTACGACTTCACTTCGGAGCAACGGAGCCGATTTCAAGCGGCATTATTGCGTGAGGCCGGCGGTTTCCTGCTTCGGCATGCGACCGACCTGCTGACCTACTCGCAGGAGGCAGTCGAGACACGCGCCAACGGCCAGCCCTTCACCGCCGAACAGGTCGCCCGCTGGGCCAAGGAATACCAACCGGTAATGGACGATGTGAGGGTTACCATCGATCGGTTCATGGAACGGATGGAACCCGATCTCACGCCTAAGCAGCGGAAGCTGCTCCAACGCGATCATGCCAGCTATGAAAAGCGACGCCGGACGATCGATGAAGCCATGAGCGAATGGGCCAAAGGAAAGTGGGAGCCGGCCAATTGGGGTCTGGAGGATGACCCGATCCAAACCGGCAAACGAGAATCGCAGAAACAAGACCATCCTTCCCGACGAGGCGCACCATTGCGGGGTGGGACAAAGAAAAACCGCACCAAAATGGTGATTCCCAAGTGGGTCGATTACGACCCGACCACGTGGTTTGCGTATGTACTCGAAGTGGAAAAACGTTATCGGCTGGATGCCGGCCAGATGGGTACGGCTGAGTCGATCCACGCGGAGCTGCTCGAACGTGCGTCGGCATACCAGACCTCGCACGCCGCCGAGCTGGCCGCCGTCGCCCCGGCTCAGAGGGCAAAGGCTGAGGCGTATGGGCGGGTTCGCGACATCTTCCGGGAATTGCAGGCCCGGCTGGACGCCATCCCCACGACATCTCAACGAGACGAGGGTAACCGAGGGGTGTCCGCCCCGAGGACATCATCCTCCAGTCAAGACTAACCCTATAGCACAGCAAACGTTGCGCCGGCACGGAGGTTGTAGGAATGGGCGTTGAAGATTGATTTCAACTGTCCGGGAAAGTACGATCTGCCGATTGCTAAGGGGGGATGCGCGGGTTTATCGCGTCGCCACTGAATGTTGCACGGCAATCACCGAGGAATGACATTTGCACGAATCGAGAATATTACGGAAAGACATGCGTCGCCGCCCGGTCGGCGTGGCGCTCCACGTCGCCATCGTCTTTCTGGTCTGTTCATTTTCTCGGACCTCGCCGGCTCAGACCGCGTCCGATCCTACGGCGACGTCCACGTTCGATATCTACGGCAATGCCCGCTCGCTTTACCCGAGGGACCGCCATCCGATGGGGATGCTGCAGTCGAATGCCCGCCCCAGGCCCCAGCCGTCCTTCCAGACTTCTAGACCCACGTTGCGGCAGCGCAGCTTTTTCATGCCATTCGCACTACTGGGCGACCGTCGACCGCGAAAGCCTGGTGGATCGGCGGCAACAGTGCGGCCACGATCCCGCCCGTCTCCCCCGTGGGTGCTGTCTCGTGAGTCCCAACGATCCTATTTGCGGTATGGCGGCTACGGTCGGCGTCCTCGCACGGGCACCGTGGGTGATGCGGCGGCGGCGTTTGCCCGGCGAACCGGACTGGTCGAAGCGACCGCGCTGAATGCCCCGGTCCACCGCGCTACGATGCAACGACCATTGATCGGAATGCGTAGTTCGATCGACCGGACTCCGTTTCTGTCCACGGGCGATCCATCCGATTCGTCGTCGCGCACCACGCTCGAGCAGAGGCTTTCGGACGACATGGACACGTTGCATCGCCGCGCGAAAGCGGAGGCATGGAGGTGGTTCGCCGAGGGGGCCTATCGTCGTGCGTCCCGTTCTTTCGAGACGGCCTGGCACGTGGAGCCCGCCGACTACGAATCGCGCCTCGGAGAATTGTTCTGTCATGTTTCGATCGCCAACCTGCGAGTCGCGGTGACGTTGCTTCGGCAGTTGAATCGGCGGGATTGGAACCCGTTTGTTCACCAGATCAACCTGACGCAGCGCTTTGGCCGTAAGGAGGCGGCGCGCGTGGGTGTCGAAATGCAGTTGCTCGCTGAAAGTGAGACGGGCAACCGCGACGCTTCGGCCCTGGGCGCTCTGGTTCTTTGGTATCTGGATCGTCGG
>JADFMZ010000348.1 GCA_022563615.1 Planctomycetota bacterium | reverse complement strand
TAATTCAGCTCCACCCAGGGGGCGCGCAAGGGCCTGGCTGACACCGCCCTCAAAACCGCCGACTCGGGGTATCTGACGCGCAAGCTGGCCGACGTGGCCCAAAACGTCATCGTTAACTTGCATGATTGTGGCACGCCCCATGGCATCACCAAAGCGGCTGTTTACAAGGGCGAGGAGGTGGACATCCCGCTGCGCGAGGCCATCATCGGGCGCACCGCCCGGGACGATATCCGCAACCCCGTAACCGATCGGTCGATCGCGGAGGAGAATCAACTGGTCACCAAGGAAATCGCCACTCAGATCGAGGGCCTCGGGCTGGACAAGATCCGCGTCCGCAGCCCAATGACCTGCGAAAGCCCGCGAGGAATCTGCGCCCTGTGCTACGGGATGGATATGTCTACGGGCAGGCTGGTCGAGGAAGGGATGGCGGTGGGGATTATCGCCGCTCAATCCATCGGCGAGCCCGGCACCCAGTTGACGATGCGCACCTTCCACACCGGGGGGGTGGCTCAAAAAACGGCGGTGGAGAGCACGATCAAGGCGACCCAGAATGGGCGGGCAATGTACCGAGACCTGACCCCCGCGGAGGTTGCCGACGACAAGGGTAAGTTACGCACCGTCGTGCTGAAACGCAACGGCGAGATCGTCGTAGTGGACGACAAGGATCGAGAGCTTTCCCGCGACAAGGTGCCCTACGGATCGGTGTTGAAAGTCAAGGATGGCCAGAAGGTGTCCCGTGGCGATGTCCTGTGTGAATGGGATCCGCACATGACGTCGATCCTGGCCGAGGTCGGCGGCTTTGTCCGTTTCGCCGACGTGGCTGAGGGTGAGACCGTGCGGCTTGAGAAGGAGGGTGGGCGATCCAAGTTCGTCGTCATTGAGCACAAGGGCGAGAAGCATCCGCAGATCGTGATTGAGGACAAAGAGGGCAGCGTGCTGGATTACCACTACCTGCCCGCCAAAGCCTGGATCGAAGTATCCGAGGGGCAGAAAGTCGTCCCCGGCATGGAGTTGGCGCGTCAGCCTCGGGCCATGGGTGGAACGCAGGATATTACCGGCGGTCTGCCTCGGGTTACCGAGATCTTCGAGGCGCGGCGACCGAAGGAGCCCGCCATCATGGCGGAAATCTCCGGAGACGTGGAAATCCGCGCGGACAAGCGGCGGGGCAAGATGACGATCGTCATCCGCAGCGAAGGGGGCATGGAAAAAGAGCACCATGTTCCGCAGGACAAGCACCTGCTCGTGCACGCGAATGATCACATCGAAGCCGGAGACTCGCTGGTTGATGGTCCTTTGATCCCGCACGACATCCTGCGGATCAAGGGGGTCGAAGCTCTTCAGCGGTATCTGATGGCTGAGGTTCAGTCCGTATACCGCAGCCAGAATGTGGGGATCAATGACAAACACCTGGAAGTGATTATCTCCCAAATGATGCGGAAGGTGACCGTGGAACACCCGGGCCATTCGAAATTTCTTCCCGGCGAGGTCGTGGACAAGTTTCGCTTCCAGGTTGAAAACGATCGGCTTGCCAAGAGCGTCGTTATCTCCAACGCAGGCGACACGAAGCTGGCCGTGGGCCAGGTCGTGCTCAAATCCGAGCTGAGTGAGGCCAATACAGCCGCCGAAGCGGAGGGGGGCGAGCCCGGCAAGGGCAAGAAGCCCAAGCCGGCCACCGCCGCCACGCTTCTGCTGGGGATTACCAAGGCCAGCCTGTCGAGCGACTCGTTCATCTCCTCCGCCTCGTTCCAGGAAACGACGAAGGTGCTGACGGAGGCAGCCCTGGGCGGCTGGGTCGACGACTTGCAAGGATTGAAGGAGAATGTGATACTGGGACACCTGATCCCCGCGGGCTCGGGCTTCCGCCGCTACCAGAAAATGCGGGTCAAGCAGCTTGGCGAGCCGATTCCGCTCATCCCGGACTTGCCGGTGGAGTTGGCCGCCGGCACCGCCTCGGGTGTTGGGCTTGGTGAACAGCCGGCGCTGATATTCTCCGGCCTGGGACTGACGGACTCGGCGCCGCCTGCGGAGGGAAAACCCGTGGAGTCGGAACCCCCCGCCGCCAATGATGTTGAGGTTACTGAGGCCGCGCCGCAGGATGCATAAGCTAAGAACAGGATAAGATGGATACTTTGAGTGGCCCCGCCGGACGGGGGGCTCTCCGAACCGTGCTAGAGGAAATTCATGCCAACGATCAACCAATTGGTTCGCCATGGCCGCAAGAAGGTGGTGAAAAAGTCCAAGGTGCGCGACCTGGAGCGGTGTCCGCAGCGACGGGCGGTCTGTCTGATCGTCAAGACGCAGACACCGAAGAAGCCGAACTCCGCATTGCGCAAAGTCGCCCGGGTGCGACTGACCAACGGCAAGGAAGTGACTGCGTACATCCCGGGGATTGACCACAATCTGCAGGAACACGCGATTGTGTTGGTTCGCGGCGGGCGTGTGCGCGATTTGCCTGGGGTGCGGTACCACATTATCCGAGGTGCGCTCGACAGCTCCGGCGTGGAAGGGGACAAGGAAGGGCGCCCGCGTAACCGCAGCCGCAGCAAGTACGGGGTAAAACGTCGCAAGTAGTCGCCGTTTGTGAGAGGTTTCGCCGGCTTCGATGGCCGGTGGTCGGGATTTCGGCATGAGGGCCGCTCTAGCGACTGCCGTGACAAGCGTATTCGGGCCTCGTGCGTGGGTGCGCCGGGAGCCGTGGGCCTTTGTCCTCGGCGTGACCGGCGGTCTTGCAGCCATGGTCCTAGCAGCGCAGGTTCGGATCCCGGTTCTGGGTACGGACGTGCCGATGACCCTGCAATCGTTCGGTGTGTTGCTGGTGGGATTTGCGCTTCGGCCACCACAGGCGGTCACCGCGGCGTTGCTCTATTTGAGTTGCGGAGTTGCGGGGCTTGGGGTGTTTGCAGCCGGCTCCACCGGATTGTTTGGTCCTACGGGCGGTTATCTTGTGGGATTCGTTGCGGCTTCCTGGCTGGTCAGTAGGCTAACCCCAAGGGGTCGTTCGCAGCCGGTGTCTTTTGTACGATTGTTGGCCGCCGGGGCCGCCGGGATGGTTGTCATTCTGGCCTTCGGCGTGGCTGGACGAGTGCCCGCGCTAGGCGGGGATGTCGGGCTGGCGATCCAGACGGGCTTGCTGCCGTTTGTGGGCAAATCCGTTGTGGAGCTTCTTCTTGCGGTAAGTCTGGTGACGTCACTCCGTGGAATGCGACGAGCTTTTCCGGGGACCGTGCCTATGAACCGTTTTGGTGGATTCAGGAGTTAGAGAGATCATGGGTTATAAGCGCTGGACCAATTCCGCAAAGCAGTTGAAACCGGACGTGCGGTACAACAGCCTGCTCGTGTCGAAGTTCATCAATTCGATCATGACCAACGGCAAGAAAAGCATCTGCACGAAAATTGTGTACGACGCGATGGATATTGTGGCCAAGCGAGTCAAAGATCATACGCCGCTCGAGGTGTTTGAGCAGGCGGTGCAGCGATGCAAACCCAACGTGGAAGTACGGTCGAAACGGGTCGGCGGCAGCAACTACCAGGTGCCCATGCCGGTTACGTCCAAGCGCCAGCGATCCTTGGCGCTTCGGTGGATTCGGCAGGCGATCCGGTCCAAGAAGGGCCGACCCATTTGCGAAAGGTTGGCTCAGGAGTTGATCGACGCTTCCAAGGGCGAAGGGGTGGCCTTTACGACCAAGGAAAACGTGCATCGCATGGCGGAGGCCAACAAGGCTTTCGCCCACTTCGCCTGGTAAGCAGGAACAACGGGTTTTTCGCGCAGGCCCACCCAGCGTCATGGGTGGGTTTGCTTTTGCCTGGGTGCGCCCGAAACACGAAATGACCGGACCTGGTCCTAGTGCACCATCACGCCTCAATGTGTGGGTGATGGGCAGCGTCCTGTTGTCGTGTGCCACTGCTTTCAAGCAGTGTCCACCGTGGTTTTCGTGCAGTTTGTGCACTGCTCAAGAGCAGT
>JADFMZ010000038.1 GCA_022563615.1 Planctomycetota bacterium | reverse complement strand
CCCCCGGAGAAGCTTAGTGTTAGCCTTCTTGACACTACGACCCACCGCCCAAAAAACGACCACCGTAATCGGTACGACCACCAGCAGCGCCAACGTCAAACGCCAATCGAAATAGAGCGCGACACCAAGGACGATCAGCGCCCGCAGTGGTTCACGCAGAAACCGGCCAAAGAGGGTCAACAGACCGCGCTGAACCTCCTGCATGTCTTGAACAAAGCGACCGACGATGTCCGCCGTGGGCTGGCCGGCGAAGAACAACACGGGCAGGTGAAGGGTTCGTTCGTACAGCCGAGCGCGCAGCGCCATCAAACCGCGAAGCACCGCCTGAGCAATAAGAACCTCGCCGAAGAATCGGAACGTGTTGGCTGCGAGCACGACGACCAGCACGCCCGCCAGAATGTATCCCAGCATTCGAAGCTTGCCGGAAGCCGTGTCCGAATCGGCGGGAATCAGCGATCGGATCCGGCCAAGCAATGCTATTTTTGTTCCGCAAGCCTCGGGCAAAACCTCCAACGTGAGGCGCTCGCCGCCGCGCTGAATTGCCAGAGTGATCGGAACGTCCGTTTCGGCGTCCGCCAGTTCGCGCAGGAACTCCGCCACCGGTCGCCCCCGCGCGTCGGCCAGTACGTCGTTCTCTTCAACTCCCGCCGACGCCGCCCTTCCTTCCTTCTTGATCCCGACAACTCGAACCTCCTCCTTGGCCGAGGGAGGAGCCAGATCCATGCCTAGCCGTTCGCCGGCAATCATTCGGTCGGCCCAGCCATGAAGACCTTCCTCTTCCAGCATAATCTTGAAGATGGGGAACGCCGCGCCCAGGCTGACCGTATGAAGGCCGGCAAAGACCACGGTCAGGAGCACACCGGGGATCAAGTAGGCTCGGAAGGGCCAGGTTAGCGCAAGCATTCTTCCGAAGTCGCGCAGATTGAAACGCCCCTCGTCGGTGCGGCGTTTGGATTGGATGGCTAATACCGTGCGGTTCATCGTGGAGGGCTGCTACAGGTTTTGATAGAGCTGTACATATCGATCAGCCAGGACCGACCAGTCGAACAACGATGCCGCCGCGCTACGGGCCTGTTCTCCGATGGAAACTCGCGCGGCGTCATCGAGCCGCACGACCGAGCGAAGGGCCTCTCTCAGTTCGCTTCGAGTTGGATCGCACACGCGAACACTCCCGTCAAGACCGTCCGGCGCCACCAGGTTCGTCGCCACCACCGGAGTCCTTGATGCCAGCGCCTGCAGGATGGACACCGGCGGGCGAATGTGCAGGCTCGGCGCCGCAACGACCGAAGCCCGGGTCAACAAGGCTCGCTGCGCTGCAACATCGGGAGCGGCAATGAACGAGACGCGCCCGTCACCGCCCTTGCGGCGCACGGCCGCTTCCAACATGTTTCGCCAAGGCCCCGGATTGGGCCCCGCAAGAACGATGCTCCAACCCTCCACATCCCGGCCCAGTTCCGCAAACGCCTTGAGCAACACCACGCAACCCTCAATCGGCTCAATCGGCGCCAACATTAGCAGGCAGCGACCGTTGGGAACCGTCGGCGCGGTGGGGTCCACGCCTTCGACAGGATCGTAGTCATCGAAAGAAAGCCCGTAGGGCAGCGTCACCACCTTCGAATGAACACGGCGCTTGCGAAGATCGGCAGCCTCTCTTTCGTTCAGCGCAATGATCGCGGAGGCCCGGCGAATCCAACGCCGCGTGCCAAGCACCGCCTGAACCTTGTCCTTCCACGTTCTGCGGTTGTAGCGACCCGGGGTCAAAGATCCGTGTGGAGAGACCACGTAGGGCTTTCCGTTTCGGCGCGCGGCGCGTGCTACGCTACGGGTCAGGCCATGATCGCAACCGTGCAGATGAACGATGTCCACCTGGGAAACTTTTGCGAACAGGCCATCAGTCTCCTGTGCGGCGTCGTTGCCGACGTCCATCCGGGCAGCCTCGGAGCCGTCGGCCGAAAGCGCCTCCGACTCAATGCCTCTGGTCTCCAACGCGGAAAACAACCCCCTCAGACAAACGCCAACCGAACCGGCCTCGGGTTGGATCGATCGTGCCACATGTAGGATGCGCAAGGTCATGGTGGCCGGGCATTGTAGATGGCGTCGGCCCAATGCGGAAGCCCCAGCCGCAAATAGGGTCCGTTACCCAACACCCAGCAACCGACGAGCCGCCCGTGGTTGAGGCGGAACAAAAGAGAGCCTCGCCGCCTGATGAATCATGGAAAGGTTTCAGCGTGATGCGAACTCTCGGAGACACTCGCGACCCCGAGCCGCGGGCTTTAGCCTGCGCGATGTCACGATTTCAGGTGAACCCACGCCACTTGCGCTGGATTGCATGGTCCTTTCCCGGAATTCCTGCGGATCAGATCGTCGTGAGAGTTGTAAAACGCAGCACTGGTTCCACGCTTCACGAATTGTGCGACTATAATCTATGATTGATTCCGCCGGATTCTCGCTACGGGAGCATTCGCGCAGGCTGAAGCCTGCGGCTCAGTTAGTCGTGTGACTTGTGAAGCGCAGCACTATTCTCGCATCTGCACGTACGTCATCAATTTGTAGACCAGCCGCGCCGCCAGGAACTCCGTCGTTACCTGCCCGGGCACGGGCATGACTTCGACCACATCCGCCGCGACTACGTTCTTCTCGGCCGCTACCAGCCGCAACAACGCGGTGACCTGAAACCAATCCAACCCGCCGGGTTCGGGCGTCCCGGTTCCCGGGGCATAGGCGGGGTCGAAGGCGTCGATGTCGATCGTGACATAGACGGTATCCCCCAGTGCATCGATCGCGCGATCGATCCAGTCTTCGTCCGCAAAGCAATCGCGGGCGGTGATCGGCTCGATCCGTTGACGCTTCAGAAAGCGATGCTCCTCCCGCGACAGCGCCCGGATTCCCACCGGCACGATCGGCGCTCCCATTTCCACAATCCTGCGCATGACGCAGGCGTGAGAGTAGCCTGAGCCGAGATAGGAATCGCGTAGATCACAATGAGCATCAATTTGGAGAACGGATAGCTTTCTGTGTTTGGTCCTCACAGCCCGAACGAGAGCCGAGCTGATGCTATGATCGCCCCCAAGCGCGAACAGAAACTTGCCGTCGCGCACGACGCGTCGGGCGACCTTGTACACATCTTCGTGCATCGCCTCGGGGCCGGCCAGGTTGGGTTCCAACGGTTCCAGCGTTGCGATACCGCATTGATGGCATTCGACTTCGAGTTCTTCGTCAAAATACTCGACCTGTTGGGATGCGGTCACGATAGCCCGTGGGCCATGTCGCGCCCCAGACTGATAACTCGCCGCCGAGTCGTATGGAATCGGAAGCACTGCGAATCGCGAATTGGCGTATCCGCTGTACTTGGCCTCAAGACCGAGAAAATGATCCGGACACGTATTCACAGTGGTTTCCCGTTCTGGCCGACAAGGTGGAAGCAGTTTCGGCGACTTCCCAACCACCGGTGTTTATGGCTGGAACGGTGCGCCGACGGTATCTACGACCGCCCTTGCGACTTCCCCGGGAGGTCCACCACGCCTTCGTATTGTTGCAGCAAGGCCTCGTTGTCGCAGGCGCTTCGTCGCAGCTTCCGGGTCATTTCATCCAGCTTTGTAAACAGCCGACGATGCGGGCGCGGCTTGCAACCCACCAGCGCATACTGGGCGATCAACGGAAACGTGATCGACGCGCAGGAGTAGACGACGACGTTGTTCTTGTGGGCATCCTGAACCTTGCCCCAGCTTCGGGCCTCGCTGGCCGTGGCGCCGGACAACCCGCCCCAATGCGGCGCGTCGGTCGTCAATTGCAGGAAGTAGTCATGACCCGACTTTGACTTGTCCAGAAGAATCTGATGCAGCGTCGGCTGAGTTTGAAGATAGAAGTTCTTGGGCGACCCGCCGCCGATCTGCACGACCCCGTTTCGCTCGGCGTAGCGCACGATGGCAGCCGTCTCGATCACGTCCAGGATCGGGTTGAGCTTCACCGTCTTCCCAAAGATTTCGGGTATGACCAGATTCATCCCGATTGAGGAATCACCCGGCGCGGAGGTGTAAATGGGAACGTCGTATTCCGTGGCGGCTGCGACAAACGACTTTTCAGGATACTGCGCCCGCTCCAGGACGACTTCACCCAATTTGTGATGCAGCTTGGCCGTCGAAAAGGGTTGGTCCGAATCCAGACGGCGGGCGGCTTCGAGGATGACCGAGTCGGTCGCCATCAGCGTGTCGTCGTCGGAGATAAACACATCGTAAATGCGGGCGACCCCGGCGTCGGCCAGCGCGTTATCGTCTACGTCCGGGCTGCCCTGAACCATCGGAAAGTCAAACGCCCGATGGAGGTCATGATAGAGGTTGGCGCCGGTGGAGATGATGAAATCGACCAGGCCGCGCTCGATCAGCGAACGGAAGATGCCGCTCATGCCGATGGGCGTCATGGCGCCGGCAATAGTGAGGGCCACGGTGGCGCCGTCATCCAGCATGAGCTTGTAGAGCTGGGCGCCTTCAGCCAAACGGCGGGCATTGAACCCGCTTCGGGCGAAGACGTTGTCGATCAAATCGACCACGGCTTCGTTCCCATCCAGACGCAGCGGCTCGATGGAGGGGCCGTCCAGCCAGCCCCCGCAGGGGGTTGCCGACTTCTCGTCGCCCTCCCGTTTTGGGGCTCCCCCCCGCTGAGGAGCTCCACTACACGGTCCCGGATGTCCAGAATCACCCATGTTGTATCAGTTTCGCGTCAAAGGACCGAAGCCCGAAAACAGGCTACAGGCTACGGGCTACAGGACCTTCAACCTTCAACCTTCAACCTTCAATCTTGAATCTTGAATCTTCAACCTACGGCAACAACACCGCCGCCGCGATCGTGGTGGTCCACAACCCGTTCTTGTCGCCCTCCACGGTTTGGACGACCGCGCGAGTACGGATGGTCAATCCCTTGGCCTGATAGGTTTCTTTCCGTTCGTTGTACGCCTTGGCCGGATCAAGGTCGATCCCCATCGTGGTGGCCAGCATGGTCGCAGCCATGTCCTCGACATAGTCGGCGCAGGCTCGTTGCGTCATTCCGAATCCATGATGCTCCGCGATATAACCGTAATGCGCCTTGTCGGCGGGTCTCGCCAGGCCGATGCCCGCCCCGGCGAGACGGTTGGGTTCGTTGGTTCGCGATTCAGCCAGGATGCAGAACACGATCTGACCGGGGGTAAGCTCGGCAATCCCGCGATGGCGAGGAATAATCTTGCATTGCGGCGGGAAAATGCTGCTGACGCGAACGAGGTTGAATGCAGCGATCCCGGCGTCGCGAAGCGCTTCCTCGAACGATTGCAGGTTTTCCCGGTGTTTGCCGGTGCCCTTGGTGAAGAACATCTTTCGGGGGACCAACGAGTTGTAGGGAACCAACGGATTTTGCAAAGTATTAAACTCCGAAACGGGGCCGCGCCTGACTGCCGGGCAACATCGTGGGCGATTCTACCGAACGTTGGGTGCTGGACAAGTCGTGATTTGCACTGAGGGCGCTCAATCACGCCGGGGAGGCGGCCCAACCCCGCTGTTGCGGCCCTCCAACCTGTAAAGCAATCTGTTGCTTTTGTCGGGTCAAAGCCTTAAACTAGCCTCTAATCATGGGGAGGTGTGTCCGGCCCTTGAACCCCGCTCCGACGCCGTGCCGTCACGGCTGCGGCGGCTGAACAAAGTGTGGGTTTGCGCGGTTCTACGGGGAGTGAAGCCAGCCTATGGGACCACATTCCCTATCTTTTTGGAGGTGAAGATGGCTGTTATTCGATCCAGGCGCACGCGGTTTGTCCACGGTTTCACGCTGGCTACCGGGCGATCCGGGTTTGCCTTTAGAGCACTCCTGTTAAGCACCCTGATGGGATGGTTGGGGTCCGGGCAGGCTCAGGCGGGAAACTCATGCCTGCCCGACGAATGCCCTGGCCGAGAGTGCCTGTTCGATGGCGTTAAGAATTCGCCGCTCGGGCAAGCGGAGCTCAAGATCACCCAGGACTGCAATTTGCTGATCCAGAACATCGGGTCAAGCGGGCTGGACGGCTTCCGACAAACCGCATTCCGAGAAACAGCCCTCCAGGTGATTACCGGGTTCCGTGGGCTTCGGGCGCCCGATAACGGCATCGGTGCGAATATCAAAGTATTCGGGCAGTCCGCCGCGACAGCCATGGACGGCACGGAGCAGGCACAAGGCGCAATCGTGGCGGTGGACGTGACCGTCGAAAACCCCATCGGCAATGAGGTCGCCGTGACTCCCGACAGCTCCGGCACCGGCACGACATTGTATACGATACGCATCATCTCTCGGGGCGACGTCGTTGCGGAGGAGCAGGATCTGCAGAAGGCGACGACGCGCTTTTCTTCGCTGGCCGCAATCCTGCAATTCGATTTTCGCGTGGATCAGGGCTTCATGTTCATCTACCAACTCGACGGGCTGTTCGAGATCACGATTCCCAATCGGGGGACGACCACGGGGGACACCGTACAGGTCGTGTCTCAGAACCCTCAGGTCAGAGTCGTCGAAATCATTCAAGTGGACACCACACTGGTCAACATTCCGGCGATTGAGGTCACGGTGGAGTACGGCGGACCCGTCGTGGGCGGCGGCGTGTGCATCGATTTGGACAACGATGGGTTCGGCAATCCCGGCGACCCCTCCTGCCCCGCGGGCCCCGAGACGGACTGCAACGACAACAATCGGGCGATCAGTCCCAGCGCCTCGGAAAGCTGCAACGGAGTAGACGATGACTGCGACGGCCGCATCGATGAGGACTTCGACCTGGACGGGGACGGCTTTACCACCTGCAACGGCGATTGCGACGATACAAACGCCTTTGTCAACCCTCGGATTACGGAGGTTTGCAACGGCATTGATGACAACTGCAACGGAGTAAAAGACGAGGGGTTCGATCGGGACAACGACGGCTTCACCTCCTGCGGCGGGGACTGTGATGACGACAATCCGCTTGTCAATCCAGACAAGCCGGAGCTTTGCAACGGCATCGACGACGACTGCGACGGAACCGTCGACGAGGGATTCGATCAGGACGGCGACGGATTTACGACCTGCGGCGGCGACTGTGACGACACCAACCCAGCCGTCAATCCCGAAAAAAAGGAAGTCTGCAACGGCATCGATGACGACTGCGACGAGTCCATCGATGAGGGCTTCGATCAGGACGGCGACGGATTTACGACGTGCGGCGGCGACTGCGACGACACCAACCCCGGCATCAATCCGGAAAAGGAAGAGATTTGCACCGGCGGGCTCGACGAGGATTGCGACGAACTCATCGACGGGGATGATCCCGATTGCATCGGCGTGAAGGAAGTTTGCGACGGCATCGACAATGACGGCGATGGTCAGATCGACGAGGACTTCACCTTACTGGGAGTCAACCAGGACCAAGGATCGCGCGACTACGGCACGGTGCAGGAATTACCGGTCGGCTCAGCCTGCATGGCCGGCATCGGCGAATGCGAGGCTCTAAGCTCGGTCATTTGCAGCCGAGACGGCCGAACGGCCATCTGCGCCGATCGCTCCACACGCCCCGAAACCGAAGGCCCCACGGGCGACGCAACCTGCTTCGATTCCCGAGACAATGACTGCGACGGCCTGATCGATCAGGCCGACCCAGACTGCACCGGTCCGGAACGCTGCGACCGGTTCGACAACGACAACGACGGCCTGATTGACGAAGACTTCCCCACGCTCGGCGACCTCTGCACAGCCGGCACCGGTATCTGCGAGAAAAAAGGCTTTATCGAGTGCAGGGCATCCGGCGCCGGGGTGGTCTGTAGCGCCGCCCCTGGCGGCGTTGCGGGAACCGAGTCGCCGCCGGGATCGCGCTTCTGCACGGACGGTCGAGACAACGACTGCGATGGCCTGGTCGATGGGGACGACCCCGACTGCCAGGAAGAGGAAAAATGCGACGGCCTCGACAACGACAACGATCAGCTTGTCGATGAAGACTTCCCGCAACTGGGGCAACCCTGCACGACCGGCGAAGGTCATTGCGAGGCGGAAGGGAAGTTCGTGTGCAGTCCGGACGGTTCGGGCGTGCGCTGCGACACGAATCCGATCGCCGCCCAGCCCGAGGGGCCGGCGGGCTGCTCCTGCTTCGACGGCATCGACAACGACTGCGACGGCGACATCGACGCGGGCGATTTCAACTGCCGCTCCGCGCGGATCGCCGACACCGTACGTTGTTCGCTACGATCACGGCGGGGCATCAACAATCGTTGCAGCGGTTTGTACGAGATCAGCTTCTCAAGCTCGCAGCCAGGCGTTTCGGTTTTAGGCCGGCTCCTGGCGATCAAAGCGGACGGCAACACCACCGAGAGGCTGGTGGTTCAAGACGGCGATCTGGCGTACTTGCAAAGCACGACAGAGCCAGGCCGAGGCTCACCCACCGGTACGATTTCTTTCGGGCGCCGATCGATCCACTGGATGTTCGCCGCCAATCCCGTGCTCGAAGTGATCGCCGACGACGGTCGTAACGTAGGCCGCGCCTATTGCTCGATCCTGCCCTACATGGAAGTCGTCGAGCCGGACACGACAGTCGTAAGCCTGTCGGAAGGGGACGAAACCCGCGTGCTCGCGGCGATTCCGCTGGTCGACCCCGCCAGCCTGCAAGTGAAGGTGGACGGCGTGGATGTCCTCGCCGCCCTCGGGCTAAATCCGACCAAGGATTTTCCCGGCGGGCCCTATCGCGGCAGTTTTCTCATCCCCAGCCACGGCTTGAGCAAGCAACGGCTGGTTGAGGTGTGCGATCTTACGGTGCGCAGTGGCGTCAGCGGCAAGGCGTCCGCCAATACGCTGACCATGACGCTGACCAACATGGGCTGCGGCGGGCACATCGTCGTCGTCGATGGCGAACCGGCGCGCGATTCGCTGCCGCGCGATCCCAACGCGGCGTGCAATCTCGACGACGTGCGCGATACGGGCATCTCGCACGCGCTGGGCATCGAGCTCAATACACCCGCCGACGGCGACGTCATCCTATCCAACGTGGTGATCGTGAACGGGCAGGCCTGCCACGGTCGCCAGCTCGGTCGGCTGCGGATCGCCGGCGCGGATCTACCCATCACCAGCCAGACCCTGCTGCCCGGTGATGGCGAGAACTCGGTCGATACCTGGCTCTTGGGGTTCGAGGCGCGCGTCCTGATCAATGACCTCAGAACAGAATTCGACACCGGCACTCCCACGCCCGGCAGGCTCGATCCGGGATCCAACCGTCTGATCGCACAAGTGGCGGACGTGGACTTCAATACGTCGTTTGACAACGTCTTCATCGCCGTCGGACCGGTGCGCGGAACAGCCGCCACTACGACGGCTGCGCTCCCCCCGATTCCCAATGCGTTTGTCTTGGCGTTGGACGGCCCCGGCATGACGACGTTCGTTTCGAGCCTGTGTGATTCCCTTAAGCCCCTGCTGAAGGAGAAAGTGGAAGGGGCGTTGGACGGCAAGTCCACCGAACCAAAGAACTTCCCCGCTTGCAAGGGCGGATCCAACAACGGCGACGAGTGCGAGGACGATGACGACTGCCCCGGGGGACAATGCAAGGGCATGCCCTTCCCCTTGTGCAACGTGAAGAACGTCGTTTTCGAAATTACGGATGTTGATCTGGATGTCAGCCAGTTTGAATGCCGCCTGGTGCCGCAGCAGGACAAGATCACCTTCGGCATTACCACGCCGGCTTTCTCCGTGCGAGGCCATGCCAGCGGCGGATGCGCCGACCATTTCCTCGGCGTCTGCACGGTAAGCGTTACGATCGACTCGGACGCCGAGTTAAGCCTCGACAACATCGACGTCGGTTTTGAGATCACCGAGCAGGGAATTCTCAACCAGGAGTTCATCAGCAATCCAACCTTCGATTTCGGCGACAATCCCTCGGTAATCGAAGGCAGCGTGGAGGTGCCGGACGTCGGATGCATTGTGGGATTCTTCAAGTTCCTGTTTGAGGTGTTCTTTTTCATCATCAAGATTCTTTCGTTCGGACTGATTGACATCTCATTCGACGAGATCGAGTTCGAGCTGTCCTCCGACGACCTGAAAGAGAAGATCGCCGAGAAGGGCGGCGACTTTGGAGGAATGAAGGAGGTCCGGTTCGATAACGAACGACTCCCGGAGTTCAACCTGGATTTGTCGAACCTCCTCACAGATGTGCAGATCACGCCGCAGGGTTTAGCCATCGGCATAACCGCTTCCTTCGATGCGATTGAGATCGATCCCGAGGTGGCGGATACGCCCGGTACGATCTTGACCCCGGCGCCGTTGCCTCAACCGCCCATCCCCAACGCGGATGAAGTCACCGTTGCGATTTCAGACGACGTGTTCAATACCCTGTTAGGCGGGCTGGCCAGGGGCGGCATTCTCAAAACACTTTTCGAGGATCGCCGCGAACTTGGAGACTTCCTACCCGATCCGGCGGACTGTGCGGGCCTGGGCCCGGTGCGCGAGCCGCGCTGCGTCGGCACAAGCGGTGGAGATTGCAGCCAGTTCACCCTGCAAATCCAGCGCGACCGTTGTGAAACGGCCGCCGAGCGCTTCGAGAGCCGCAACCTGCGCCGCAACACCGTCATCATCCTTCATGGCCGGGCCGACAACCCGCCCAAGCTGTTGATCGATGACGATCCAAAAACCCAGCCCATCGAGGTCCACTTGAGGTACTCCCAAATTGCCATCGGAATCTTCGCCGATCGCGACGGCGATGGCGTGCTCGAAGGCACGCCCGGCAGCATCCCCTCCTGCTTCGGCTCAAACCAGTCCACGACGACCGAGTGTGCCTTGTGGGAGGCCTGCCTGAACGTCAACGTGCCCATGATCGTCAGCATTCCACCGGATCGGCTGGCCCTGCGGTTTGAGGTGCTCGATTTCCAACACGATCTGAGCACCGGTACGCTCTGCGGTGGCGGCGTCGAGGATGAAAACGACGATCTGATCCTTGAAGCGGCCCAGGGCCAAACACTCGACCTGTTGAACCAAAAGCTGCGCGAAGGCATCCCGGAATTGGACTCAAAGGGATTGAGCTTCGGCGGCCTGGTGGAGTTCCAGAACCCCAGGCTCATCGTCATCGAAAACGATGGCAATCCCGAGTTCCAGGACTACATCGCCATCACCGGCAAGTTGGTCGTACCCAAGCCGAAGGACGTGCAATAGTATAAGACGCGTAGGGTGCGTCCCGGACGCGTACGTGTTTAGCGTACGGCCAATACTGGGACCGACGATCCACAACGGGCGTCTGGTTGTTTGAAGATTCGCACCATGCTGATAACGGGGTTCGGTCGGATTGCACCCCACGGCATGAGCCTGATACACGCTAAACACGTACCGGACGCACCAATATGGGGAAGGATGTGTGATTGGAGACGCAATTGGTGAAAATCTTGATTCTCATGCCGCTGCTGTTGGGTTCCACACCACCGTCGAACGACCAGGTCACGATCAACGCTCGCATCGAGGCGGATCGGCTGGAGGTCGGCCAGGAATACGAGATCGTGCTCGACGTCCGCTTCAAGGCGAATCACTCGGCCTCCGAGGCCGGAATGCCTGCCCCGATCCTGCAAATCCAAGTGCCTCCAAGCGTTCGACTCTCCGGAAAGGTGTTGAGCAGCCACAAGGAGCTGTCGCGCAACGAATTCCTGCATGCGCCGTTCGAGCGGCTCATGAAGGACGCTCCGACCCGCGTTCCATTCACGCTCGTTCACGAACCGGCGCCCGAAGATCAATTCAGCCTGAACGTTCTCGCGTATGTATCCAATGGCAAGGGAACGTCCTTTGTTCGGCGGCGGCTAACGCTGCCGGTTCGGGCTTCTGCAACAGCCAAAGAGGCCGATCCGAACACCTCGGACTGGGGCGTGAATGAACGGCTGCTGCAGTTGGGCGACAAGGCTGCACTCTTCAAGTTGCCCCGGGCCGACGGGTCCACGGTTTCGCTCGATCAGTATCTCGGCAAGAAAAACGTCGTGGTCACCACCTATCGGGCATTCTGGTGACCATTTTGCACGCAGCAACTGGTTCAGTTGCAGGAAGTTTACGACGAGTTTGAGAAGCGAAACACCGTCGTTATCGCCGTGGCCCAGGAAGACAAGGATCTGAAACAGCACGGTCAGATGGCCGCCAGGTTCAAGCCCAAGCCGAGGTTTGAGATCGTCGCCGACCTGGATCGCGTGGATACCGCCCGTTACAACCGCACGACAGCCTATTTGATTGACAAGAATGGTCGGGTCCGCCAGATTTTCCCCATGCTCATCCACTCCCGCCCGTCGTGGCAGGCTGTGCTCAGCGAGATCGACCGCCTGACGGAGACGCCCTGACGGACACCAGGGCACGGTCAAGAAGGGTTGTGGACCTTCCACGACCGGCGTACACTCGACCGGCGGTGTTTGGGGATCTGTCAGGAAAGGCTTGGAGGACCCCTGCAAGGGCCGCCCCTTGCCATGTGTATCGGCCACGCTTGAGTTGACGTAGCTCGGACGCAGGGTAGAATGACGGGCAACCGGTCGGGGTGAAACTAGGCCATGACCAGAATCGACGAGGAACTGTTGAAGATCATGGAATGCCCAGTGGGTCATGCGCCCCTGGTGCAGATCGGCGATTGGCTGTACTCAACCGATCCCGGCACACGACGGAAATACCCCATCCGGGACGGCATCCCGATCATGTTGATCGAGGAATCGCAGGAGGCTGACGCGGACGAGTTCGAACAGGCCGTGGCCAAGGCGAGCAGCCTGTAGGGTCCGCCGTGCGGACCACTTTGTGCTGATCCGCGACCGTCAAAAATTTGTTTTCGTTCGCGGAACCGGGCCGCTTTATCGCGGTCGCCATAGACCTTTGACCTTCGACCTTTGACCTTCGACTTTTGACCATAGGAATCAACAGGCGAGAGCGCTGATGAGAGACGACAACAGAAGAGATAACGACTCCAAACGGAACTTCAATCGCGGCCCAAGGGAATGGATCGGCCCAACGATCGATTACAAGGACGTCGAACTCTTGCGGAAGTTCATGACTTCCAGCAGCAAGCTGATGTCCCGGCGGCGCACCGGAACCTCGGCTCAGGAGCAAAACGCCTTAAAGCAGGCCGTCAAGCGGGCTCGTTTCCTCGCGCTGATCCCCTTTCGCGGAATCTAGTAGCGCCTTTCACAAGTCTCACGACGTACTGAGCCGCAGGCTTCAGCCTGCGCGAACGCCCCCGCAATGAGAATCCGGCGGAACCAATCCTGATGGTAGCCGCGCAGGGTGCGCATCCACAAGAATCCGCAACAGGGCGCGCTGCGGAATCAACCCATAGCGGATTGGCGGGACTACCGTCTCTTGGTCGCCGGACGACGGAGTTTGATTTTCATGTCCCGGCGCTTGTTCTTTGTGCTTTCCAAGACCTTAACGGCCTTCTTAATGTCCGGCACGCGAATGACCACCATCGTTTTGCCGCCCTGCGCGGAGGCGGTGCAGTACATGTAGCCAATGTTGACATGCTTGCTAGCCAGGCGATCGCACAGGTCGGCTGCCGCCCCGGGACGGTTCGGCAGCGTGACGCCCAGCACCTCGTTTTCCGAAACCGGTATGTCCAGGCGTTTCAGAATCGATCGGGTCGCCGCCGCATCGTCCACGATCATCCGGAGCACCCCGTGCTCCATAGAATCCATCATCGCAATACTGGTGATATTGATCTTGGCTTTGGCGATCTCCCGAAAAATCATCGAAAGCACGCCCGGCTTGTTTACCAGGAAAATGGAGAATTGCAGGTACCGTTCCATGGGGGTCTCCCTTCGATGCATGGGACCGGTTGTTGACGCGTTGCCCGTCGGATCCTTCCAAAACGCAGGCCGATCGTGACCGAGTCACGTAACGACGCTTCCGCCATGCGCTTAGTATAGCCATATCGGGTTCTGATTCCAACGCCAAGCCAACATGATCGAGCCCGATCTTGGACCTTGGACCTTGGACCTTGGACCTTGGACCTTGGACCTTGGACCTTGGACCTTGGACCTGGGACCTTGGACCTTGTACCTT
>JADFMZ010000037.1 GCA_022563615.1 Planctomycetota bacterium | reverse complement strand
GGCACTGGTCCAGCGGGTTCGAGCGGCGTGAGGCCAATACTGCGACACCTCGTACGCCCAGATGGATCCGGGATGACGCTTAAGTAACTTATTAAAAGCGAGATCGCTTTGCTCGACCTGACCCGTTTCGCGGTAGGTCATGCCCAGACGAAGCAAGGTTTCCGGCGCGGCATCCCGGTCGGGGAATCGCTTCAGGCAGGCCTCGAGAAGCTCGATCCGGGACTCCGGCGCCGCCGTTGCCTTGGCCAGTTCCAAGTCAATGTTGTCTTGAATCTGGCAGTGGGGGTACTGTGTTTTCAACCGTTTGAGATTCTCTGCATAACGCTCATGGCGCGGGTCAAGGTCTAAGAGCCCGTAGGGCCAGTCCGTGGAGCCCGGGCGCGGACCCGCCAGGGGCTCGTAACCGTACAGCGGATCCCGGTTGGCGGTCAGCAAACCGTGAAGCCGGCGAGCCTGAAGTTCCAGCGATTCAACGGAAATCCCCAGCGTGGATTGCGGCGCGCCCCGGGCGAGCACGCTTGGACGCGGGAGTTCGATCGGATCGTCAGTGGCGCCTTCCGGCGAGTGTGCTTTCAAAGTGGCGATGACCCGCTCAAGCCGGCTGACGGCTCGATCCACGCTTCCTTCCCGAGCGCTAAGCTGTGCCAATCGCAGTCCCGCCGTCGCGCCGAGTATCGAGTCGGGTTGAAGTTCGTAAAGTACAAGCCACGTTTCACGTGAGGCGGTCGTTGGAAAGTCGTCGTAGAATCGCACCCACTTGGTTCGTCGAAACTCGCCGACGTCCACGCGCGTGTCCAACGCCCTGGCCTTGATGAACAGGGCGTTTGCGGCGTAACGGCTTTTCGGAAAGTGCGTGATAAACCAATCGCAGCGTTGAGCAATCGTCGCCTGGTGACGAGTCAATTCGGATTCGTAGGGGCCCCACTCGGTGGCCAGCTCAAAGAGCCATTTTTGCTCCTCGATTTGACGGACGACCTGCCAGGGGGGACGCGGCAATGGATGGCGCTGATAGGCGCGCCAAGCGGATTCGCGCCAGGCCACCGAGGCGTCCGACTCGGCAAAGTGCGCCCGATTCAGCGATTCGAGCAGACGGTAATAAAGTTCGTCGCGCCCCACTTTGAACTCGAACAAGGCTGCCGGTAGCACGAACATGACCGCCAACAATGGTGCGATCGCCCCTGGCCGATAGTCCACGATCCTGGCGATCATCAGCACGACGGCGAACGCGCCGGCCGCCGCAACCACGGCCAGAACCCACGGGGCGACGAACTTGATGCCGTCGATCGGATCCACTCTTCCCGCGATGATGTCCGTGCTGCCCCGGTACGCCAGCGTCAGGTAGATCACGACGGGCACCAAGCCCATTAGCGCCGACATGAACCGGTAACGCGTTCGAAACGGCCAGACCGACGCCAGGATGCAGGAAAGAAGCAGCGTGAGCGCCAACCAGGGCATCACCGCAAGAAATCCGACCACGACGATAAACGGCAAACTCGCCCAGAATCGGTACAAAATCGCCACCAGGATCGGGATCGAGATCAGCGCCGCCATTAGCAGACCCAGGATCGGGATCTGCATGGGAACCTCCAGCACGCTGATCGGATCGAGCAACAGAGAGCCGAGTGACACCGGGTTGTCGCCGGCGAATCGGAAGGTCTGTACGAAGTGCCCCCAATATCCGGGTACGCTCGGTGCAAATCGTTCTCCGCTGCGAAGCCAGAAGGCGAAGCTGCCCACCTCGGCAAACAAGAGCACGTTGACGGACAACAGGATGACGGCACGGATTCGATACTTGGATCCGGAGCGCGACCAGACGTCCATCATGCCCGAGGCGGGGGGCCGGTTGCTCTGGCTGGAAGGTGGGATTGTTTGGGGCGCACCGGCGGAAGCTGCATCAGCCTGGGCCATACCCTAATTCTTTCGAGCTACATACACCGTTACCACGCCGAACGTCAGTGGTGTCGCCGTAGTGTGTGCGAAACCCGCATCGTTCAAGCGGGCACACATTTGGTCCGTCGTCAGGAAGGATACCACCGAACGGGGCAGGTAGCGATAGGCGCCGGATCGGTCGCCGCTGAGCCAGGTGGCCCCCAGGGGCATCACGCGACTTGCATAGAATTCATAGACCCTGCGAACCATCCGTTGAGGAGGCCGCGCAAACTCCAGGATCACAGCCCGACCGCCCGATCGCAGCACGCGAAACATCTCCGCCAGGCCGACATCCAGATCCTGAAAGTTCCGCACGCCGAAGGCGCATGAGGCGATGGAAAAGGAAGCCGCGTCAAAAGGAAGATGAAGCGCGTCGGCCTCACACCATCGGCACGGGGTCGGGCGACCTTCCGGGTTCTGGCTTCGCCGTCGCCGGGCGTTGGACTGGGTCGCTCGAAGAAGCATCCGGTGGGCGAAATCCACGCCCGCCACCGATCGCGGAGCAGCCTTGGCAAACGCCCGAGCCAACCCTCCCGTCCCGCAGGCAATGTCCAGGACATCATCATCGTCCCGCACGGCGGCCAGCTCGACGGTTTTGCGACGCCAATACGCGTCCCGCCCGCCGCTGAACACCGTATTGACCAGTTGGTAGCGCGGCGCGATCTCCTCGAACATTTGCCGCACGCGCCGGGCCTTATCCGGTTGATCGTGCGGCGCTTTCAGCGCCTCTTGCATCCAGACCTTTGGGACGTTCGCCATCGTATTTCGGTCTAGCAGCCTGTTGAAAAACACAAAGGTTGAGTGTGGCACCGGTTTTCAACCGGTGAAAACACGGGTTACAAACCCGTGCCACAATTTTTCAACGGACTGCTAGGCCCTCCCATTGAACAAGCCGTAGGTTTAATCAGCCCCTGGCTTTGGCGAAGCGATCAGCCACATCCGCCCAGTTCACTACGTTCCACCAAGCGGTGACGTAATCGGGGCGGCGGTTCTGATAGTTGAGGTAGTACGCATGTTCCCAGACGTCCAGCCCCAGGATGGGTTTGAGGCCTTCCATCAACGGACTGTCCTGATTCGGGAAGTCCTTGACGACGAGTTTGCCGTCGGCATTGACGCACAGCCAGGCCCACCCGCTGCCGAATCGACCCGCCGCGGCTGCAGCGAACTTCGACTTGAACTCATCGAAGTTGCCGAAAGCGGAGTGGAGGGCGTCGGCTAAAGCGCCGGTCGGCGCGCCGCCACCGGTGGGGCTCATGTTGCTCCAGAAAATGCTGTGGTTCAGATGCCCGCCGCCGTGATTGCGCACCGCGTTGCGGGCGCTTTCCGGAACGGCGCTCAGATTGCACAGCAGATCCTCGACGCTTTTTGACTGCAAGTCCGGATGGCTGGTAAGCGCACCGTTGAGCTTGCTCACGTATGCAGCATGATGCTTGTCGTGATGAATCTCCATCGTCTTGGCGTCGATGTGCGGCTCCAGGGCATCAAACGAATAGGGTAGCGAGGGTACTTCATGCGCCATAATCAAAACTCCTCCAGGTTTGGGGTCTGAATCTTCGGTCCCAATGGTGATCGCTCAAAGACCCTTGGCAACCTATTCACAGGTTGCGCCAGTGTCAAGGCCGACAGCGTGTTGACGCCGAGATCGCGTCCGTGACACTTGCGGCGGCATTGATTCGGAGCCCCAAGCGCAAGCGCGGGGTATCACCGACGCGAGCGTAGCACCGGGGCAACCCGCTCGCTGGCGCTCGGGGCTCTGATTGGGTTCCTGGTCCATGTGGCGCCCCTTCCGGAATCCAGAGCAAGCGGTCCGCCGGTCACTGCGCTTGCCGGTCACGGGCACAGGTGAGCGATTCTAAGCTCATCACCTGGGGTTGCGCGGATCACGGCCACCGTCCCGACCGCCACCGTCGGCGGCTTCGGTGATAAGGACGCTGACGGAACCCGGCAGACCCGTCACTCCGGCTGCATCGGCTCCGACGCATTCAAAGGACAGATCGTCGGCCTGTTCCGGCACAAACGCCGCCACCCCCGGCAGGAAATCCGTTAACTCCACGGGCTCACCGCCCGTTTGCGTGAAAATGAACTCCGCAGCTTCCGTCGGACCCACGCTTACACAGGTGAGCAGCACGGTTTCACCGACCTCGGCTGCGTCGGGTGTGGCTTCCAGCGTGACGGTCAGGGTCAGGGCTGTGATGAGCGTCGTGCACTGCGACTGGACTCGATAGATTCCGTCGCTGGCCGTGAGCCGAAGGACCACCGTACCCTCTTGGAGCGCCGTGAAAGTGGTCTGCGGCTGATCGGGATTCTCGACCGTCCCGGCGTCGGATGGGAGCACTTCCCAAGCGTACTGCGCGATCTCGCCGGGGTTATCTTCATGGGCGGCCAAGATTCCCGACTCACCGACACGCAATGCATCGGGGCACGAGGGCTCGATCGAGATGGACGTGCAACCGCAGGGAAGAAGCGCAGACAGACAGACAGTCAGCCAAAGAGCGCTTGTCGAACGGCGATTCACGACTTCGTTACTCCATAACAGTCACGGATTGGCTGAACGGGCCTGGACGCCCACACTACGGCGTTGCCCGATTATAGGCTTCAGAACGGCTCGACGGGAACCCGGATGGGAAGCTCGAAATCCTCCCTTACGGTCGGACGTCGTTCCTTAAAGATCACCAGGCTGCGATCGTACATCGAGATCAGGGCGGGGTTGGGAATGGCGGCGGGGCTGTTGGCGAACAAGACCGTGACGCCGCCGCCGAGGACGCCGGGATGGCGCGCCGTGCACAACACGGCGTCACCCGGGCTCACATATCGGACCCCCGAGAACTCGAATCCGTCCTCGGTCCATCGCACCGGAAAATCGATGGCGCCCAGGAACGCCGACACGTAGGGGTGTCGCACAGCCTCACCGAGAATCAGGACGCACCGCTCAGCCAGTGCGCCCGCTTGCAGTTCATCAACCATCATGGTGCGCCGGCCATCCTGATCGAATGAAGACTCGAAGCGGGACTGGATCTGCCGGTACTTCTCGGGCACAGGCCCCGTCGGCAGTACCGTCGTCAGGGCCGAGCCGGAGCGTGTGGTCGCCGTTGTTGGAATGATCTCGTCCAGCGATACCTTCCGGAAAAGATGGAAGTCCGGATCGACCTCGACCGACACCGGGACGACATCGAGCGGAATCGCAAACTCTTTCGAGGGCGTGTTCAACGATACGGAGATATCCACGATGCCGTCCGCGTGGTTGATCCGAATGGGCAAATCCAAATCGAACACCGGCCCGGTCTGGGATAGGGTCAGGGTTAGAGATTGCTCATCCGTGTGGTATCGCGCCCGATCCACGCGCAGTTGCGGGGCTCCGCCGCCGCGCACCCATTGCCTGAAAAACGTGTCGAGGGACATCCCGCATTGCGCTTCGCATAGATTGCGGATCTCCTCCCACGAGGCATGCCGCCCGACGTAGTTCGCTGTGAATTGACGCATCGCCGCCCAGAAGTTCTCCTGCCCCATCTTTCGGGCCAGCATGTGAAAGACCGCCGCTCCTTTATTGTAAGCTATGCTTCGACTACAACCGTCGGGCCGGCCATAGGTGCCTAACGGTTTGTCGTTTTGAGGCTTGATGCGGCTGAGAAAGTGGGAGTAGTTGCGGCGTTTGCGACGAGCTTCCTTGTCGTCGCCGTCCAGAACGTACCCGTAGTAATTCGCGGCGTAGCTGGCCAGCGATTCACACCAGTTCCCGTCGCGCGGATCGACGAAGATGCCGTTGCCCCACCAGCTATGCAGCATTTCATGGTCGAGATACCCGTGCGTTGTTTGAGCCCGCTCCCCCATCTGAATCACGGCGGGGCTAAGCAGCGTGAACATCGGGAACGCAAAACCGCTGCTGAAGAAGTTGTCGACGACGGCGTATTCGCCGCCAGGGTAGGGGCCGATCAGGGGTTCGTAACGGTCTAGATTCCGCCCGACGGCATTGAGCCAGCCGGAGGCATGTTGCGCCTGGTCCGGCTTGAGGTGGACGCTGATCGGGATGCCTCGGTGCAACGTGTGATGGATTTCATGGCGTCCGCCGACCAAGACCAGGTCGGTCAGGGGGTAAGAACTCTTCCAGGCTAACCGGCCGGTCGGTCCACCCGAAATCGGGTCACGCTCTGCGCCGGCGACTAACTCCATGCCGGCAATCCGATCAGCCAGTAGCACAAACTCCGCCGGGCTGGGTTCGGCGCCATCCTCCAGCGCTGGTTGGGGATACCAGTATCCGTCAGCCAGGTAGATGCCCTCATTGCCGATGTGGGCTCGCATCTGAAGGTTGTGAATCCGCCCCGGCGCTTCGCCGGCAGCTACGTCCTGGCGCAGTACGCCTTTGTACTCCACAACCAGCGTGAAGGCCTCAGCCGGCTGCTCCAGGATGATTACGTGTTTGGCCGGCGCGAAAGACGCGGCGTGATCCTCCGGCGCTCGTCGCCGGAACCGGCGTTTGACTGTCGCCCCACTTGCGTAGATTCGAGTAATGCGCAGGTTGGGATGCAACTCCAGCTCGATCGAGACCGCTTTTTGCAGGGGCAACGGGGCGTTATCGAGCCGGGAAAGGTCCAGCGTGGCCCGCCCCCTCAGATAATGCCTGGCCGGATTCAACACTACCTCGATGCGATACCGGTCAGCCCGGACCGCCATCGGCGTTGCCAACGTGCATCCAACCGTTCCCAAGAGCAGAGCGAGCGTCAAACCAAATGGGAAGAGCAATGCGAAGCGACAACGCGGCGGGATGGAGGTCATCGTCCGCCCGGGGCTACCGCCGGCGGAATGTCGAGATTCGGGTGACCGGCTCATGCCGTCGATTGGAGAGCAATCCGGGCCAATGAGCAAGGGTGGCCGAGGGACACGGGGCTGAGGCATTCTAACAAGACTGAGCCGCGGGCTTGAGCCCGCGCGATCTTCCCCCAGCTAAGACCGCTCGGACGACCCTGTAGTTTGCGTACATAACTCTAATCTTACCGATTTATGGGGTCTGGGATGTGCGAACCCACTGACCTGGGGACCGGAATCACGCCCGATGCCGGCGTTTCGAGGTAACGTCAAGCCGACGATTATCACCCTGCGCGCGGTTGCGATATAGTCCGGGCCGACAGAGCGTGCCGGGTTCGTGCCGGCATTCACCGTCGCTTGCAGTGGAGCACCCGATGAGCACGCGTCGCCCCCGTCGTAGAAAACCCTCCAACGCGACCGGAGGGCAATGCACGCGCCTGTTGTTTACGTGCATCGGGCGACGGGTGGAGTTGATGCGGGCGTTTCGGCGGGCGGCTGACGAACTGAAAATCAAGCTCGAAATCCACGGGGCCGACGCCGCCAGGCTCTCGCCGGGCATCCACCTTGTGGACAAGGCCCACATCCTTCCGCCGATCGCATCGGGGCGATACATCGACGCCTTGGCGCGGGTCGTCCGCCGGGCCGAGATCGACCTGTTGATTCCACTGCTGGACCTGGAGCTACAGGTTCTGGCTGAGGCTGTGGAGCGATTCGCCGAATTGGGCTGCCGCGCAATAGTCTCGTCCGAATCGGTTGTGCGCATCTGTCGCGACAAGCTGGCGACGTATCAGACGCTCAAGGCTGCCGGGATCGACACGCCAGCCACCTGGAGCTGGTCGCAAGCTCTTTCCCGTAAGCGACACCGCTTCCCCTATTTCCTGAAGCCTCGTTGCGGTAGCGCGGGAATGGGCAACTACGTGGTTCGAAACGCTCAGGAGCTTCGCGCCTTCGGTCGAAGCGTGCCGGACGCCATCGTGCAGGAGTTCGTCGAGGGCGTCGAGTACACGCTCGACGTGTATACCGGCCTGGATGGCCGAACGCGCTGCGTCGTTCCGAGAAGGCGCCTTGAGGTTCGCGGCGGCGAGGTGAGCAAAGCCCTGGTGGTGAAGGATCGCACTTTGATGGCTGTCGGGCGTCGCGTGGTGGAAGCGCTTGGCCCATGCCGAGGCGTTGTTACCGTTCAGTGCATCAGAACACCGCGACGCCGCATCCGCGTGATCGAGATCAACCCGCGTTTCGGCGGCGGCGTCCCGCTGGCCATCCACGCCGGGGCTGACTTCCCGCGATGGATCCTGGCTGAACACCTGGGACGAAAACCCCGTATCAACCCGCTTGGCTTCCGTGGAAACATCGCCATGCTTCGTTTCGATGATTCCGTATTCGTGCCCAACGCCTCGACGCGAAAAAAGGTTGAATGATCAAGAACTTTCCGAAAGACTGAGCCGCAGGCTTTAGCCTGCGCGATTGTCGAAATGTCATGGGTGCTTCGAAACCCGCCTTGGCGTTTCGCTTTGAGGCATGGGCTGCTTGCTGTTCTGTTCTGTGATGTGATGTCTACCGCATCGGCCATCATCTTCGACATTGACGACACGCTCTACCCGGAGCGCGACTACGCCTTCAGCGGTTTCGCCGCTGTGGCTGAGGCGTTTGCCGACCGCCTGGGCGACGTGCGTGAAGCCGCCGCCAGGATGCGGGAACTCTTCGACACCGAACATCGCCGCCGGGTGTTTGACCGGTTCCTGGATGAACGCGGCCTGTCGGAGGACACGGGCCTGGTGCGCCGGTTGATCGAGACCTACCGGACCCATCTGCCTGCCATTACTCTCTATCCCGACGCCGACCAGGCACTGACTCGATTCAGCAGAACCCACAAGCTCGGCCTGATTACGGACGGTCCAGCCAGGCAGCAGCAGGCCAAGATCGATGCCCTAGAGTTGCCTCCTCGCTTCGACGCGATCATCCTGACCGACGAGCTAGGCTCCGGGTTCGGCAAGCCGCACCCGAAATCGTTTGAGATGATGGCTGATCGACTCGGTGTCGAGCCAGGCTGTTGCGTCTATGTGGCGGACAATGCAGCCAAGGATTTCTTGGCGCCCAACGCGCTGGGATGGATCACCGTTCGGATCCATCGAGCGGAGGGCATTTATCGTGACGCACCCGCAGCCGAGGGTGGCGGCGTCGCCGGCGCCGCTCAACACGACATCGACAGGCTCGATCAACTCGACGCGGTGCTCAATCCGTCTGTGGCTAGGCCTCGCGGGTTAGGCCCAACCGACCCGCGATAGGCTTCATCCTACCCCGCGCGCAACAGGCCGAAAAAAACATGAGCCCACGGACCGGTTGGTCCGTGGGCTCGGTCCTGCTGGCGACCTGCTCAAGAGAAAGCCGAAGCCGGCAACTCCCAAGCAGGTCAGCCGAAGCCCCTCCCTTGTCCCGCCTGACCAGGGATCAAACGCATCTATTGAGAGGAGTTGTCGTCCAGCATCTTGCGAAGCTGTTCGTTCTCCCGCCGTGTGGCTTCCAGATCAAAGAGCATGTATTTGATGCTCAGCCGCACAAAGTCGATGCTCTCCTGCAAGCTGTTGACCGTATCCTTGAGTTGCTTGTGCCGTTCCTGCGTCTGCTCCGCCAACATCTCGAGCTTGTCCCGATCCCCAGCCGGCAACGTGGCGATTTCCGCAATCAGTTCGGTCAACTTCCGTTGAAAGGTCTCTTCGTTCATATGGCTTCCCCCCATTATTGTTCCCCTTGCAATACCTGTTCGATTCGGCGACGCGATTGGATTCCTTCGCGTCACCTCTACGGTATGCAGTGCCCGTGCCGCAGTCCTCTCAAACCGAAATGTTCAGTCGTGTGTTCGCAAGGTATTGTGCGGCAGGATGTTATGGAGGTTGCGTTGTATTCGGACTCGATGTGCGACCCTGCCGGTCCTTCTGCCATGTTTCCCAAACGCAACGTACGACGACGATATGCAGTCGCCGGGGGCGGTGGAGCGTTGTCGTCCAATCTTGTTATTGGATCCCAAGACCTGTTACGATGGCAGTTCCTGATCCACAGAGGATTTGACCACGACCACGACCACGAACATGAGTATGAGCATGACTATTGAGCAGTTGCGGAAGGTGCACCGGGTTCGTCCGTTTTGTCTTCTTGCGATGCACTTGGCGAATGGGAGGACCGCGAAGAGCCTTTTCAAGCCGGCCATGGCCTCGAAGCAACCGTGAAGCTTGCGGTTTGCATCATCACCTATAAGCGACCTAACGGATTGATGCGCGTGCTGAAGGGCATCGGTGCCCAGCGGTTTAGCGATCAACGTCCGGATATCCGGGTAGTCGTAGTGGATAACGATGAGACGGGTTCAGCCGGCGCAACGTGTGACGCCGTGCGTCCAGATTTCGCGTGGGCGTTGGAGTGTTCCATTGAACCTCGGCGCGGCATTCCGTTCGCCCGCAACACCGCCATCGCCCGGGCCGGCGACGACGTGGACTATGTCGCCTTCATTGACGACGACGAGGTGCCCGATCCGAATTGGCTCGATGAACTTTTGAGGGTGATGAAGCAATACCAGGCGGACGTGGTGGCTGGTCCCGTGGTGCCGCATTTCATGGAAGAGCCGCCCGCGTGGGTGGTCAAGGGTAAGTTCTACGATCGCCAACGGTGGCCGACGGGCGAAGTCCTCGACCGTGCTTTTACGGGAAATATCCTCTTTCGCCGTGAAGTGTTTGCCGGGATGGGAGTGCTGTTTGACGAACGAATGTCCCTAACCGGCAGTAGTGACTCACACTTCCTGCAGCGGGTGCATCGGGCGGGCTTCAGGATCGTCTGGGCGGATCAGGCTTTGGCTACCGAATGGGTTCCGCCCAGCCGGGTGGGAACCCGGTGGATCTTGCGTCGGTCATTCCGCGTCGGGACGACGACGGCGTTCATCATGTTCGACCTGCATTCGATGGTGAAGGGTCGGGCGTTGGTGCTGGCCAGCGGTTGCTATCATTTTTTCTTCGGTACCGTGTTCTTGGGGGTAGGTTGGATAAGGGGTCGGGCCGGTCTCGTTAAGAGTTTGCGTGAGTTCTGTTATGGGGCCGGAATGCTTCTCGGGCTGCTCGGAACCCGCTACCAGGAGTATCGCCGGACTCATGGCAGCTAGGGTTCCGGTCAGACGGCGATTCCTCGCTCGATGCAGCCTACGGCCCCTCCCCTCATTCACGGTCCGGATCTGGCCTGCATCCGCTTCATTTTCGCGCCACCAACAAGGGGCGACAGTTGTTCGCAGCTAGGCAGTCGTCGTCAGAGAGACCCGGAAACTCCACATGGGCAAAACCGTTCTTTCGTAGCTGTGCTTCCACGATCGTCGGATCCGTTTTGGAGTTGCCTTCGAAATAGAGCGTTTCACGAGTGACCAAAGAAAGCAGGCGGTACAGGTCTTGCGTTCGTTTGACGTGGGCCTCGATGGCCAGACAGAATACCGTATCGAAGGATCCCCCGAGCGTTTGCACTTTCAACGTGTCGATGTTGGCTTGCATGAAAGACACGTTGTTGAGCCCGTTGTACGCGGCGATTTTAGTGGCTACATCCACCTTGTCGCGGTCGTATTCGACACCCAGGCAGCGACCCGGATTGAGTTTTTGAGCTTCAAAGAGCATCCCGCCGACGTTGGATCCTAGATCCAGGATCTTCTTGCCTTGGAGCCCTTCCGCTCGGATGCCGAAACGATCCAGCCTGAGGGCGCAATCTCGCTGCGCCTCCTGCTTGGTAATCGTGAAGTAGGGAAGGGTGAAGGACGCATAGATCCGCTGGGCTTGGCACTCGTGCCGCTTGCGTCGTGCTTGGAACGTAGCCGAAGCGGCTCGTAGATCTTCCTTTAGCTCATTCCTCATCTCCGCCAAGACTTGATCGATGGGGATGCCGAGGACATGCTTGAGAGACATCTTGTAGGGATCATCCGCGGTGTAGCACATGTTCTTGGTCCCAAAGGGGGATTCGAGACCTCTTCCAACGATGTCGTAAGATACGGGGAAAGCAGGGCGCGCACCTTCCGGATACGGTTCGAAGACCTCAAAATCAGTCACGAGGATTTGACCGTTCACCAGGAAGAGATTGCCCGAGTGAAAATCCCGATGTGCGCAACCCGCCAAGAAAATGTCGAACAAAATCTTCACGGTCTGCTCGGCGACCCGCCTCCGTTGCTCTTCATCGAGATCCAGGGCAACCCGGTCCAGTCGGGTTTCTGAGTCGTAGAAGGGGAGGATAAACCAGTTCGGGCCCTTCCGAACGATAGGGGGGATCCACGGACACTCACTGAACAGTTCCCGCGCCGCGAACTCCCGTTCAAGACAGGTCAGCCCGACTTCGCTGTTTTCAAACGTCTTTTGAAGATACGGAACGCCTCGGATCACTATGCGCTTGCAGACCGCACGTGCCCCAACGTGAACGGCGCTGAGCAATCGCCTCAGCACCGCGCGTTTCGCCTCTTTGCGCGTCAGCATCTTCCGAAGATAATGGAACCAACGTTGAGATCGAGTCACCTTATCGTTGGCCTGGCGTTCCTGCTCCACGAAAAAGTACTCCCGATGCCGGCGCGCGCGCAAACACGCAACTCAAATGGTCCCCCAACGCCGGGAGGCGCATTCGTTTCATGCTTCCGACGGCGCTCCCAATTCCCGATATCGAGAACTCTCGAAGTATACGTGCGATCGAAATGCATCGCGCCACGGGAAGGGTAGACGTGTCAGCCAACCGCCTCTGAGACGCCCCTCACGAGCGCACCGAACGTTGAAGAACCCGACATGATTCAGGAGCCGGCGGACCTCGTTGATCGAGTAAAGCCGAATGTGCCCCATATGCCCACAGCGCTCGAGCTTCTGGAACTCGGCGATGATATCTCCTTGGTAGTCGCGCCCCAAAAGGAATCCCAAGCGATCGATCGGGGTAATATTCGGAACCGAAAGGATCAGCCGCCCGCCCGATCCTAATAAGCGCGCGGCCTCTCGCAGTGCGTGGATCGGGTTCATGCGAAGATGCTCAAGGATCTCCGTAAAAAGCACGCAGGAAAACGCCTGGTCCTCAAACGGCAACGGTTCGCTCTCGATGTCCACCCGGCAGATCTCGATCCCGTGGCGGCGCCAGAGCTCCGAAACCCGCGCCGGGGCAATGTCCACACCGGTAATATCATACCCGAGCCCCGCCAGCAGAACCGTGAGATGACCCGGGACACAGCCGATTTCGAGCAAGCGCCCGCACGCTTTAGGATTCGGAAGACGCGCTATCACCGACCTGTAGTGCTCGATGTGCATGTCGAGGTAGTGAATCCACCAGTCTCGGAGAGGCTCGGGAATGACGTGGGCCTCCTCACGGAGGCGCTCGCACGCCCCCCGAATGTCATGGTCGATCAAGGGTCCAGCCATCAATCTAGTTTTCGTTTGTGTCCGCTTCCTTGGGTACGCCACACCGGCTTCACGATCATAACACGGGTGTGAATCAGACGTCAGGGTAGCCCTGGAAAACCCGGCGAATCCTTCGTCATAGGATTACTCAACCCTTCATGGCCGCCGCGGGATGACATGCGCGGTTCCCGCCGACCGGGCTTGGCCTTGCCTTGCGACTTCGTGCAGGTCCACCCGGCCACTTGGATGTACGTTTCCCGATTCTCGCCGGCGCCAAACGCAACGCGGCGGCGGATTACTCGACGTGGGCGGGCAGGGCTCCCATCTCGATGCCTTCGAACAGGGCTGAGCCGATGCGCACGTAGGTCGCGCCGGCCTCGATCCCGTATTCAAAGTCCTGGCTCATGCCCAGGGACAGCTCGCCGAAACGGGGACTGCACAACCGCTCTCCGATGATCTCATCGAACAGATCGCGCACCCGCTCGAACGTATGACGAATGAGCCCCACGTCGTCGGTCAGCGGAGCCATGGCCATCAACCCGCGAAGCTCGATGTGCTCGAGCGAATCGACTTGCTCCGCAAGATGCGTGACCGCCGGCACCGCGACGCCGAGTTTGTTTGCCTCTCCGCCGGCGTTGACCTCGAGCAAAATGGGGATCTTGAGGTCGAGCTTGCCCGCTTGAGCGTCGATTTCCTCAGCCAGTCGAAGGCTGTCCACGGAATGGATCATATCCACCCAGGGCAGCAGCGCTTTGACTTTGTTGCGCTGTAGATGACCGATCATGTGCCACGCTGGACCAGGCCTGGGCGGGGCATCTTTGTCCGGCTCGCGGCGGCTGAGTCCCTCGTGGATCATCGCTTCGCGCTTCGTCAACTCCTGGAC
>JADFMZ010000347.1 GCA_022563615.1 Planctomycetota bacterium | reverse complement strand
CGGTGCACGAGGTGCAACAGGGTACGTCAAGCGGCGTTTATTCCAGTCCGGCGTTGGTCGTTAGAACAGCCTTGTGGGGCGACATCTGGCCGCCGTTCGGGGACGTCAGCTTCACCGACATCGGCAAGATGGTGGAAGCCTTCAAGAGTATCCCGTTTGTGGATGGCCCACCGCCGGACGGCGCGCCGAGAAAGATGCGGGCCATGCTCCGCGAAAACAGCGCGCCGTTTGATAAAGCCATCAACTTCACCGACATCGGGAAAATCGTCAACGCTTTCAAGACGATCGCCTACGCGGAGCTCGGCCCCTGATTTATCCATATAGCAGTTGGTTTCGAGCGGCCGGCACAAGGAAAGTGGAGGAGAAGTTTCCGCGCATTCCCTCTCGGCGTCGGTCGATCCGGCCCGCCTGAGCCGACCCCGAGTCGAGGACTGCCGCTTTCGCCGCTGGGATTGATCCTTCAGGTTGGTATCCAGTCATAATTCGTCCATCGCGATCGCCTGGCGGCCACCGCCCCACGTCCGGCCTGGATACCGATCCACCGTTGACCCAAGAAAAAGCCACGGTTGAAAACCCCGCATACTTCGTATAATGCAGGCGTCCACCGGTGGGCGATCGGCGCGGTACCCTTCGTCGGCTGGTGGTTTCACGAGGCATGGTTCTTTCGAGGCTGTCAGGCGGTTCGCAGCCGGGTTCGATCTCGGTCGAGGATCTCTAGGATCGTGGCCCTAGAGCGAGCTCTATTTTTCTGTAGCGGTTCGACAACCGTTTTTTACGAGAGATTTTTCCGAAATGGCGATACACAATAAGAACGCCTAACAAGACGTGTTTCGAAGCGCCAGTGACACTCCGACCTTCGCGCAGGCCTTTTGCAAATGCCTGCGGCTCGGTCTTGCTAGAAGCTCTAAATGATAACGCTGTAACACAAGGAGCCTCCGATGGCACAGGATTCTGAAACTCAGGACCGGGCGGGTTGGGTGGAAACGATCGGCCTGTCGCAGATCATTCGCACGCTCGGCATGGCGATCCATCCGAGCAAACTGATGCTGGCGCTGTTCGCTTTGATCCTCACGTTCGGCTGGGGCTCACTGCTGGATTTACTTTGGTCGACCCAGGGCGGCGTGCATTCCACAGTGATCGACGAGTTTATCCTATCGCAGCAACTCGCCATGCCCTTTGAGGAGCGGGACGGCACTTCGGGCCTGTTCGACATCTGGCGACACTATGAACAGCGCTGCGTGGAAGGTGTGCTCGCCGCCGCGATTCCACCGGGGCTTTCCGCGGGGCTGGCGTGGAATAGCTTGTCCAATATGTTCTACGGCACCTGGTGGCTTGCCCGTCACCACATCGTTTTCTTCCTGCTGCTTTCCATAGGCTCGCTGTTGATCTGGTCACTCTTTGGCGGAGCGATCTGTCGCATGGCCGCCATGGAGTTTGCTCGAGAAGAAAAACCGTCGATCAAACAGGCGCTGGCATTTTCGCGGAAGAACTTCTTCGGCGGGTTCTTCTTAGCCCCTTGCGTCCCGCTGGCGTTCATCGCAATCATGATGTTGCTGTTGATGTTGGGCGGCATGGTGCTGCGCGTGCCGATCTTCGGAGACCTGGTCAGCGGTGGCGCGTTTTTCCTGGCCATCATGGGCGGGTTGGTGATTACCCTATTGTCGGTCGGTTTGCTTGTGGGGGGCAGTCTGTTTTGGCCTACGGTTGCGTCTGAGGGTTCCGATGCCTTCGATGCGTTTTCCCGTGGCCTGTCCTACACGCTTTCCAAGCCTTGGAAGACCGTCGTGTACGCCGTGTTGACTGTGATGTATGCAGCCATCTGCTGGTTCCTGGCCAAGATGTTTCTGTTCGCGGCTTTGTCCGTCACGCGTGTGGTAGTTGCGATCGGAACGTCGTGGTTTGGTCTATGGAATCGCGAAACCGAGGCCGGCCCCATCAGCAAGCTCGAACTTCTTTGGCCCGTGTCTGGTTCGGGAATCTCCTATCAAACGCCCGAATGGAGCCAATTGGTGTGGTACGAACACTTCTCGGCGTTTGCAATCACGATGTATGTCCTGCTGATGGTGGGTCTGCTGTGGGCGTTCCTCTGCTCGTTTTACTTTTCCGGAAGCACGGTCATTTACTTCCTGCTGCGTCGCGACGTGGACGGCACGGATTTGGAGGAGGTCTACGACGAGGAGCGATGGGATGAGTCGGCGCCTCAGACCGCCTCCACCCAACCGGTAACCCAACCCGCAAGCCCAGCCTCAACGGCGGCATCGCAACCTGCCGCGCCGCCGCCGGGCAAGTCGGAAAGCTCGACAGGCGCGTCGGAAAGCTCGCCGGGCGAGTCGAAAAGCTCGCCAAGCGAGTCGAAAAGCTCACCGGGCAAATCGGAAAGCTCGCCAAGCGAGTCGGAAAGCTCGCCGCCCTCGTCCGACACGAGCACGAAGCCGGATTGAGAGCGTCGAAACGTCGGATGCCGCGCCGTGGAGAATCAGCCATGAACCTCGGAGTGTTCAGCCATGGCTGGTGGAAGGGTGCGTGTAGCGCGTGCGGTCACGGGTCGGTCCTGTTGCCTGTGGCTCAGCACTCCAGCGGCAACGCCTATGCGGCTGACCTTAACGCCCGGATTGCAACCGGCCCGGACGTCGCCGAGGCGCTGCGGGACTCTGAGGTCGATCTGCTGATCGATACGGGCGGAACGGGGCTGAGCTTCATCCCGGGCTCGCCGAACGATCCGAATCTCAATCTAGTCCATGAAGCTCAGGGCAAGACGCTCTACTCCCATTTCATTGACCCTCTGACGACTTCGTTCCAGGGGCTGCCCTGGGGGGTGGTGTGGCAGTGTCTCAAGAGCCGCAGTTGGTTCAAAGCCGTTTGGGATCGCGCCGCCGCCGCCGAGCTGCAAAGCTTTGGCGTTCCGAATGTCGTGCACCTGCCCATGGCGGCGCCGGATCGAGAATATGACACCGACCCGGTCGATCCGAGCACGTGCAGGTCGGTGGTCTCCTTTGTCGGCGGGCAGAACACGACGTTCTTTGCGCCCGGCGCCAGCGCTGCGACGGCGAGCCTGCTGCCCGGGGTGTTGGCCCACGCCGTTCGTGGCGATCTTCCCGGGATGACCTTCCACGACATCTACCGGGAGATGTACGCTCTGGATGAACCGCTGCACGACGGTGACTCAATCGAGGAGCAGGCCCGAAAAACGTTTGCCTATTTCCAGGCCAAGCTATTCTTCCATGCGGGTCTCTATGTTCGCAACCGGGATCGGTTTGTAATTTTCCTGAAGCGAAAGCTTGGCGATGCGTTTCATCTGGTCGGCGGCGGTTGGGATCGAGCGTACCGCCTGGATTCGCAACCGCCCTATCCCACCACCGAAGGCTATCTCAACCATTTCCGCACGACGGCGATCAACCTGAACCTGGTCAGCGGCAACGCCGAGACCGGCCTGAACATGAGGCATTTCGAGATCACTGCCGCCGGGGGATTCCTGCTATGCTACGATCAGCCGGAACTGGCTGACCACTTTGTTCCCGAAAAGGAATGCGTCGTCTTTCGGAATGAACACGATCTGCTTGAAAAGATTCGATACTACCTTTCGCACCCCGATGAGCGAACCGCCATCGCCCAGGCGGGGCAGAGGCGCACCTTGGCCCAGCACCTCCACCGCCACCGGTTACAAACCCTGCTCAAGACCGCAGCCGCCCGACATCTTCCATCACAGGAACAGCCGGCCGTTCGCTAGAGCATTTCCCGTTTATGCGTTCCGAGCCGCAGGCTTCAGCCTGCGCGACTTTTCGCCGCACGATGCACCACTGATGGCGAAAGACCCGACATACCATTACGGGAAATGCTCTACTACGCCATCGCTCCTCAATTTGTGGATGACGGGCGGCGCCATGTTGTTGTGTGCCACTGCTTTTAAGCAGTGTCCACAGGGTTGTCGTGGAGTTCGCGCACTGCTCAAGAGCAGTGGCACACCCACAAGACG
>JADFMZ010000036.1 GCA_022563615.1 Planctomycetota bacterium | reverse complement strand
GAAGATCCTCAACGAGCGCCTGACGCAGATCGGTATCCCCGAGCGCATCATCGGCGGCCTCCTCTTCGATCCGCTCAACTTGATCCCCGGCCTCGGCTTCGGCCCGGTAGACACGATCAGGCTCTTCAAGGGGCTAGGCGCCCTCCGCCGTGGTGCCGGCTTTGGCGACGAGGCTGCAGAGTGGACGATTCGCGTCCTCCGCGAGAACGAGATCTCTCTCCTAGAGACGATGGGAGCAGCGAAGCGCAGCCCCATCCCCCTTGCTGGCACCGGCGACGTCCTGCGGCCTATCGACGACGCATTCGCCGGCGCCGCCGACGCCTTCCCGACTCGACAGCCGGGCGTGAGCGTCAACGATGTCGAGCTACCGGGTTTCGATCCGAGCAGCGAATCAACCGAGTTTGACGCGGTGATGACCGGCCAGGTTTCCGTCGATGGATTCGAGATCACATTTGCTGAAGTGACCGGGACCCGTACTCGATGTGAACTATTCGGTGGAGGATGCGACACCAGGCCGCTCGAGCCGGACGAGTTCGGTGAGGTTACGTGGACGAGAATCCGATAGCCGCCACCATTGCATCAGGCAGGTGATCGTTGACCGCACCCGATCCACGCAGGGTTCTTTTCCTGTGTACCGGCAATTCGTGCCGATCGCAGATGGCCGAGGCTATCCTCCGGGATCTTGGCGGCGACCGGTTCGAGGCCTGCAGCGCCGGATCCCACCCCGCCGGCTTCATTCATCCACTGGCGGCTGACGCCATGCAAAGCATGGGTGTGCCCATGGAGAACCAATCCTCCAAAGGCTGGGAGGAGTTCGCCGACGTCACCCTGAACGTCGTGATCACATTATGTGATGCCGCCGCCGCCGAACCCTGCCCGACGTGGCTGGGCAGTCCGAACGTCGCCCACTGGTCATTGCCCGATCCCACCTACCATCCCGGAACTCAGGACGAACGAACCGCGTTTACCCTTCGGGTGGCCCAGCGCCTGCGGATGAAAATCGAGGGACTCGTGGAGTTGGATTATTCAGACGACCCCGCCAACATCCAAAAGCGACTGGAGTTTCTCGGCGAGATATGAAAAACCACGCGGATATCGCCACGGAACCGGACGCCCACTACATGCGATTGGCGTTGAACGAAGCCTTGATCGCTCTCGACGAGGGCGACGTGCCTGTGGGCGCGGTGGTGGTGCGCGGGGAACGGGTGATCGGGCGGGGGCACAATCAGCGAGAGCGGCTCAACGATCCCACGGCCCACGCTGAGATGATCGCGCTGACGGCAGGCGCGGCTTCGGTCGGAAGCTGGCGCCTTGATGGGTGCACCTTGTACGTAACCCTTGAACCGTGCGTGATGTGCGCCGGTGCGCTGGTATTGGCCCGCCTGCAGCGCGTCGTGTTCGGTGCGATCGACCCGAAGGCCGGCGCGTGCGGGTCGCTGTACCAAATCCCATCCGACGTTCGGCTGAACCACCGGGTCGATATCGCTTCCGGCGTGCTCTCAGCCGAGTGCGGTCGGCTGCTGACCGATTTCTTTGCCCGCCGGCGAGCGTCTGCGAAGACCGAGCAACCTGGTTCGTAGTTGCCGCTTCAAGCGCGTCTGGCGTTGCCCGCCAACTCTCCGTTCACCGAAAGATTCGGCGCTTGCTCTCTTGGGAAGCGCCTTCGGGACCAATCAAGTTTATCCGCCCAGCAGCGTAAGCACGTTCTGCGACTGTGCATTGGCGATCGCCAGGATACTGTTGCCGGCCTGGACCAGAATCTGTGACCGGGTCAGTTCCGAGGTCTCCACCGCAAAGTCGGTGTCTCGCAGTACGGACTCGGAGGAGATCAGGTTTTCAGCCGTTATTTGTAGCTGGTTGATATTCGTTCGCAGAGTATTTCGCTCGAAGGCCCCGAGCCGCCCTCGCAGCACGGAAACCTGCGTGATCACCAAGTCGACGACCTTGGAGGCGGCGGCGAAGTTTCCGGTGGAAAGGGCCTTCGATTGCCCCGTCTTCAAATCGGCGAGAAAGCCGACGATCAAATTGCCGAGCTTGTTGGCCTGAATGGCTCTGACGCCGATATTCTCCTGGAGATTGGTGTTGACCTGCGGGCCAAGCTGGAAAAGAGCCCCGCCCTGTGTCACCGCGAACGAGGTGGAGCTCAAGGGTTGCGAACCGTTGCCGAACGCCTCGGCCAAGATTACCTCGATTCCCAGGGAGGACGTGCTGAAACTCAGTTTGAGGCCGTCGGCGGTGGCCGACACACCGTTGACCGTCGCCACGGCGTCCTGTCCCTCATCTCGCGTGTTGGGCGCGCCCGAGCTGTCCGTCAGAGGAAAAGAAACGTTGTTGAGCTCCCGCACGCTCACGAAGGCTTTGCTGCCGTAATCGAGACTCTGAATACGCATGCCCGCGCTGCCGCCGGTCCCGCTAATCACGGCGATCACCCCGGTGGAGTCCACGTTCGTGTTGATGGCGGCCACCATGTCCACCGTAGTCGCACTGGCTGGGAACGACAGTGTGACGATCCCGTCCCGACCCTGGATGTCGAGGTTGACGGCACTGGTCGTCCTGGGAAGGGCAAAGCTCAGTTCGGCCTTCTCCGCCGATTGCGACACGGCGATGGTGACGGGAACGAAGGATTGCGTTCCAAACGTGGCCTTTAAGATGCTGACGTCGGCCAGTTCGATTCGCTGGACGCCGCTGGTCACGTAATCCATCTCCCCGTTGAGCAGCTTTCGGCCTGCGAACGCCGTGGTATTGGCGATCCGAGTGATCGAGTCGATGGCGGCGTCGATCTGCAACTGATTGGCGGCGACTTCCTCGTCGGAGAATGCACCCTGGTTGGCGGCTTCGACCAGCAGCGCGTTGATGTCGGTCAACAGCGCCTGCACTTCGCTCAGCGCCCCTTCCGTCGTGGCGATCACATTGATCGCGCGGGCGGAGTTGTCCATCGCCTGCCCGACCGCCGCAATCTCCGAGCGCAATCGTTCCGACACGATGAGTCCCGCCGGGTCGTCGGCACCACGATTGATCTTCAATCCGCTGGAGAGTCGCTCGAGCGACACGCTCAGTGACCGTTGCGCAACACTTAGGTGACGCTGCGCCACCAGCGAGGCGACATTGCTATTGATCCGTGACATGCTGGATCCTCCATGATTATCCTGGACGCCATCCCGGGCGTCGAGTCAACGTTTCCTCGTTCCTTCGAGCGACCCTAACCGACCCGGCTAGTTCGACCGGTCGGGATCCTCCTGATCCTTCCGTTTCGGTCGAGGCGGTTCGCGCCTCTGGGTATCGTTCTCGTTCTTGCTGGGATCCCCCTCCCGCTCGATCACGTCCGCGACATCCTGTTGGCGGAGCTTCGCCGCCTGTTCGTTCTCGCGCTTGATCGCATCATACACCTCCTTGCGATGCACCTGAATGTGCCGGGGCGCCGTAATGCCGAGTCGAACCTTGTCGCCGCGAATGTCCACGACGGTGATCTGCACATCGTCGCCGATCATGATCGTTTCGTCGCGTTGTCGCGATAGCACCAACATACTCGATTCCTTCCTGCCGTGAATGACGGGCGACGAACGAAGACCTACGCGTTCCGAAGTCCGTTCCCCGATTCGGGCAATCCATGATACCTCTCGTCGGTGGCGAAAGGTAGAAGCCCGATCACGCCGTCTTGCCCATGACCTCCGGTCGTGCGACGCGCATCAAGGGATGCCGGGTCGAATACCGTTTGTCGCTCAGTACCAGTTGACGCCCGCGGCGGTTGAGCGTGTTCACGACAATCGGACCCTGAAGATTCCCCGTCAACAGGTCCGAGACTTTGTTGACGATGATGAACACCTGCGCCTGATCCGGTTGGGTCAATCCGATGCATTGCAGCTCTTCGAGCTTCGCCGGCACCTGATAGTCCGCCACAAAGAGGCGGGGATCACAGACCACAAAAGCCAGATCGGGCGTGTCCACCGATTGCAACCAGTAGAATCCACTGCCCTGGCCGGTTTGGATTAGCGCATATTCATGTTGGCTGGGAAAGCCGAGAATCCCATCGTCAAAGACGATTAAGCGCTCGGCGTCTACCTCCAATTGTCCAAAACGCGAGGTTTCGATAATCACTGCCGTTCTCCTAGCTTGGTTCCACTACCTTATGAAGTCCAACAGACTCAGGTTCAGAAGAACTGAACTGGTCTGTAGATTCGCCTGTAGCTGCGTCATGGCCGCCTGTAGCCGCGTAACCGCCTCGGCGTAGTCCACGTCCTGCACCTCGGAAAGAAAGATCTCCGTGGTCAAGGCGGCGTCCTCCATCTGCCGCCTCTTGGAAATCATCGCCTGCGCACGGGCGCCTATGATGCCGTGAACCCGGTTGACCTCGATGCTGAGTTCCTCCAGACGGGCGCCGGCCATCGAGATGCCCTGCGTGTTGTCCGATCGCAACGCCTGTTCCAACTCGACCAAAGCGTCCAGGATGCCGTCCGTGCGGACCGGGTTGACATCGTCTCCGATCAGCTCGGTGCTCTCACCGGTCACTGTTTTCTGCAGGCCCAGGTCGATGGCGGCGGCGGAAAGGTTCAGACTGCTTACCGACAAGTCACCGGCGCCGCTGGTTTGGTCTTCGATGCGGATGCCGTTACCCACTTCGGTGAAGCCGGCTGAAATCGACACACTGGCTTTCGTGGCTGCATCGTTGATGCGTTCGATGACGTCACCGATGGTGACCGCGCCGTCGAGATTGACATCCACCGTTTGGCCGTCCATGGCCTTGATCCGAAGGTCGTCCTTGCCCTCAACGATGGTTACACCTCGTCCGAAGTTCAAATTTTCCAAAGGTGTGGCGGTATCGAACGTGCGGACGCCCAGATCCGCCGCGGTGGTGCCGCCGTTTTCTCCAATGGTCAGCGATGTTCCCGAGGCCTGATTGAATACGTCGATGCCGGTTCCATCCTCTTTGATCCTCGCAAGCACGAACACGTCGGCGTTGTTAATCGCGTTGATAATCTCCTGGACGGTTTCCGCCTGACTCACATCGACCGTGACCGTCCGTCCGCCGTTCGTGATGACCAGGCCCCCTTCCAAATCAATTCCATCCCCACCGGCAAGATCCTCGACCGGGGTGATCCGGGTTACGCGCGGACTCAAGGCCGCACCCTCAATCGGTTCATTCGTCGGGGTTGAAGTGCGGATGCCCAAGTCGGCGGCGATAGATCCCCCGCCGGCTTCGCCGATTGACACGGCCGATCCTCCGGGCGTGATGACCAGTCCCGAATCGGAGAGCGAAGCCGTCAACGCCGAGCCCGCCTCCTCAGCGGCCACGTTAATCGCCTCTACCACGCCGCCGATCGTGTCGGCCTGGAGAAGATCAACAGTGAAAGCGCCGACACCGTCGGGTTCGTTGATGATGAGCGCGCCCGCATGGACGCCCCGCCCGGTCGCGCCGGCCAAATCCTCGAGGCGCACCGATTCCGCCAGGCGCGGTGACAGGTCCACCGTGGTGGCAATGGAATCGGACCACGCGTTGAACAAGACGTCACCGGTCAGATTGACCGGGGCGATCAATCCACCGCCGATGCGTGTCGTCCGATCGCCGGTGTCGCCCACATAGGCGATCACGCCGAGCGCGTCGATGAAGGGACGTTGCGTCGTGTCCCGTCCGGCGAAGATGTAGCGCCCGTTCAACTGGCGATTGCCGACGCTCTGGAGTTGCTGACGAATGGCGGCGACGATTTCAGCCACGGCGGCACGTTCATCGGCGCTGGTCAGATTGCTGACATTCTGACTGGTGATCGCCAGCGCCTCAATGAGCAGGCTGTTGACCTCGCTGATGGCGCTGTCCGCCGCACTAAGAGACATATCCGCAAACTGCAGATTGGCGCGGAAGCGGTTTTGCCGGTCGAGCGCCTGGCTAAGATCCACGACTCGTGCGGCGGAAACGGGATCTTCGCTGGCCGCCAGGAAACGCCTCCCCGTCGCGATCCGACTCTGGGCGCGGAAAATCTCCACCTGGTTGCTCCGCAGCGAGTTGGCTGCGAAGTCAACCCTCATCCCCTGGCTAATTCGGGTCAGTTGAATCGCTTGGATCGTCATAACGTCGTACCCTACCGCACGAGCAGCACCAACTCCGCCAACAGATCATCCACCACCCGGATATAGCGGGCCGCACCCTGAAACGCCCGCTCAAACTTCAGCAGCGAAATAGCTTCCTCATCGAGGTTGACGCCGCTGATGCTTTCTCTTTGCGCCCGTAACGCCGACAGAATGGTGTCCGCAGCGTCCATGTTGGCGTTGACGCCCGAGGCGGTGACCGCCACCGAGCTCGACATCGTGTTGTGCAGCACCGGGATGGATTGTCCATTCAGACGCTCGATGATTTCCGAATCCAAGGCGGCTATGCGCCCGGCGTTCGCGCCGTCTCCCGGCAGGAAATTCGACGCAGCCGCCAGGAATGAGGAATCCTCCAAGACATTCTCATTAACGGCAATATTCCCCGCGTCGGTCCCGGCAAGAAGCGTATTGATGCCCAAGGCGGCCAGCACGCCGGACGTGTCCGACCGGGCTTCCTGACCGTCATGCCCGAACGTGAATGAAAAACCTTCATCGGCCGATAGCATGAAACGGTTGTCAACCGTGATCGACGCCGTCACGCCGGAAACCTGGGCGTTGATCTCCTCAACGAGAGATTCCAGCGTGGTGTCGTTTTCCGAACCGTTCAGGTCAATATCGATTCGATATGCCAGGGGTGTCCCCGTGGCGTCGTCCGCAACGGTGATGTAGAAGCTGCCGCCGTCCGGCGGGAACGCCAAACCCGCGGCGCTGTCGTCCAAGGGAACGTCGGTGCTTAGTAAGTCATGGGTTCCGACGACCGTTTGGAAGCCCACCAAACCCTGACCATCCGCATGGATCCGGTTCACTTCGGCGATCAGCACGGCTGCAAGTTCATCCAATGAGGCGATGCGACCATAGGCGTACTCGTCGCGGCTGGTGATCAGGCCGGCGAGTCTACCTTCGCTGAAGGCAACCTGCTGGTTCGTGTCGGCGAAGCGAACCGAAGTGCGCTTGAATCCGTCGCTGACCTCGGTGACGGCGACGAGCCCACGGTTGATGTCGCCCTGGATGAGCGTCTCACTACCGACATAAACATTGATCGCGCCATCCGGCTGTTCGCGCACGGCGACATCGAAGAACTGACTGAGTTCTCGCAAGAGCGCGTCGCGCTGATCGCGCAGGGCGTTGGCCTGACCTCGTCGGCCGGCTTCAGCCGTCGTGATCTGTCCGTTCAGGCGGGCGATCTGGCTCGCGACTTCGTCGGCCTGCGCCACCACGGCGACAATCTCGGAGTCCAGAGCCTCCCCGAGCGCGCCGAGTTGCCCTCGAAGGCCTCGCAACGAATCGGATAGCTGCACGCCGTTCATCACCACCAGATCACGGATCGCGGCGTTGTCGGGCGTGTTTTGCAGCTCGTCGAAACTTTGGAAGAACCGGGTCATCTGGCTGCTTACGCCCGTTCCGTTGAGATCATCGAAGAGCACCTCGACCTGAACCATGGCGCCTTGTTGCGCGAACGCCGACTCCCGCGCGCCGATGGCCAGGCGCAGCCGCGCCTCCAGGGCTTCGTCGAGGTGTCTTTGAATATCCGTCAACGCCACGCCGGCGCCGGGCTGAAGACCACCGGCGATCGGCACGCCTTGGATCGGATCAAGCTGCGGCACCAGTCGGGTGTAGTCCGCGTTGCCCACGTTGCCGATGTTGTTGCCGATCGTCTGCAGCGCGCTTTCGTAGCTCAAAATAGCGCTTCGACCGATTTGCAATGATGAGTTCAGAAGTCCCATAACGCCTTATCCCACCGTCTCGAAAATTGCAGTGCCAGATGGTGACACCAAACCACCCTTGCCCGTATATCCTGCCGGCTCGTCCACACGAGGACGGATGGCGCTGGCGACCGATCGCAGGTGATTGAGAATCTCCCGGGAGGCGATTCCCGCCACGCGATTCAACTGCGCCACCTGGGACATCACCTCGCGCAGCGCGCCACCAGCGTCGAGCAGTTTCGTGCGCTCCGGCTCCGGTACGCGTGTGGACAATTGCGACAGCGTGAGGGACCGCGCCTCGCCGGCGGGCAGATCAAACTGCCGGCCGACCAGATCCATGAACTGACGTCGAAGACCGTTGCGCTCCTGCAAGCGGTCAGTCAGCGTGTGCTCCTCTTGGGTCAAACGGTGCATCACCGCCATGTCTGCGCGTTTCATGGCCGCCAGCTTGCATTGAACGACCTCGGACAAGCGCTCGTACAGTGTTCTCAACTGTCCCAGCAGCCCGATCAGATCACCGATGTGTTTAGATTTTGCGTTTGGCTTCATCTAGGTTCTTCCCCGGACGGCGGATCGATCACGTCGAGTTTTTGGTCGGCTCCGGTCGGCGCGGACTGCTGTCGATCGAGTCGTTGCTGCTGCCCTTGCAGACTTCTTTGGATTGCTTCGTTCAGCGACGTCTGTAGCTTCGCTCCCAGGCGCTCTGCGAAGATGCCGTGCAACTGAGCGGAAAACACTTCTTCCCCCCGTCCGCCGTGGCCATACATTCCCTTCGACTCGGTTTCTCGCATGATCCGCAACAGCGTGCCGAAGAACACCGAGCCGAGAACCTGGCCCGTAACCTCTTTCAAACGTCGCGTGCCCTGGCTTTCGGGCGCCGCCGCCGACAGCTTGATGTCAGATGGTGTCACTTCCACGATCAACCTTCATACAGAATCCGGGCGTGCAGTTTGCCGGCCCGATGAATCTCTTCAAGAATCGCAACACGATCTTTGAAAGGAACCTTGAGGCGATTCAATGCCTCCAGTAAATCTTTCACATTGGCGGTTCGTTGGGCTTGCGAATCCAACGCGACGAAATGCTGCCGCTCAAACGCAAGTACCGGTACCGTACCGTCCGGAAGGGGACCGGCGACCGTAACGGTCAGGCCCATCTGCGAGATCACAACAGGAGAAAGACGCGTGTCGCCGGTAATCACGATCGTGCCGGAACCACGGTTGATGGTGACTCGCGCCTCATTCGATTCAACCAGAATAGGGGTTCGCTCGACATCGCGAATCCACGAGGCTCGATCGCCGCGTTGATGTTCGGGCAGCAGAACGACCACGTTCTTGCTGTCCACGGCCAATGCCACCCGTTCCACATCTGCCGAGATGGCCAGCTCTTTGTCCACGGCCTGGGCGATGGAAGCAGCCATGGACCACCCGGCATGCGCGTCATCCAACACCAGCGTAAGATAGGTCTGATCCGACTTAATCCACGGGTTGTCCAAACCCAAGGCCCGTAACTGTGCGCCGGAAACCACCACATTGATGAACAGGTTGCGCTCGATTCGCGCACCATCACGGATCACGCCTGTCGTGCTTGTCGAACCGTCCAGGACAATACGGCCCTGCGCAAATCCGAAGAGCCCTTCGACAGACCGGTCATGGTAGATGAGCGGGGTCGGCAGAAGCTGACCGTCTTTCAGGCTCTTGGCGGCCAGGGCCGTAACCCGAACATCCAACAGCTCTCCCTCCCGGGCGCCGTGCTCGGGAATCACCGCTTCGATCATCACAATGGCGGTGTTCTTGCTGGATTCGATATCCTTGATGGATTGGATGTTAGCGCCGAAGCGTTGCAATGTGGCGCCGAGCGCTCGCATCGTGGGTAGAAACTTTCCGCCGTCGCCCGTTCCTTCCAATCCCGTTACCAGCCCGTACCCGATCAGAACATTGGTTCCCTGTCCCTGAAGACGCGTGACGTCACCGACCCGCGCGGCAGGGACTTGCCCCCAGGCCGTCGTCGCGCCCGCCAGCAGAACAAATGAAATCCCGAAATGTTTTGTCATCACCAATGCCCTAGAACGGTTTCACCAGATCGAGCAGCTTGAGAATCCATCCCCGTGTGGCGGCAGAGCGAAGCGCGCCCTGATTGACCACCACAACCTTCTTGTCTACCAGTTGGGTGCTGAGAATCGTGTTGTCAGCCGTCACATCCTCCTTACGACACGTACCCGTGATCGTGATCGTCGCCACCTCGTCGTCATGAGTGATGCTTTCACGACCCTCGAGGACCAACAGCCCGTTGGGTTTGACGTCGATGATCCTGCCCGTCATGCGCGTCGTGAGCCGATCCGCCCGCGACGAATCGCCTTCGCTAATCAGCCGTTGGTTGAGTCGATATTCGATGTTTGGGGCGCCACGTCGAAAAGTGGAAGCGCCCACGCCGTTGCCGGTCAGCTTGATGAAATCCTCAAGTTCGCTCGAGATTTCCAGCCTGGTCTTTCGTTCGAGGTCGGCCTCGGCCGCCCACGACCGCCGCTCTCGAATGATAATAGTGATGAGATCGCCGGGCCGGAACGTCTTGGGCGGAATCGGAGCCACCGCGCTCCAGGAGTGCCGCTCGTAGACGGCGTTCCGAGGTTGCGGAGGCGCTTCCCGTGGCCTTTTCGCGACGGGTTGGTCCTTCGTCTTTCGGCGCTCCTGGGCTCCGATCGACGACGTTTGTGCCAGCACCCCGGCGCCGCTGGAATAGGCCGCAACCAGCATGATGAAAACGCTCCAACGGGTCATCACGATCCACCCCCCGCCTCGGCGTCCAACCTTGTGACAAGAGATTCGGTCGCACCGATTTGCACTCGGCTCGGACCGACCACGATGCCTTCAAACTCGACGCGCCGATTGTCAACGGCGCGCACCTTGACGACGTCACCGAGCGCCCCCGCCCCAACAGCTTTGGCCGCAGTCACGACACGAACGGCGCCGGCCACCGACGTAAGCGTGACGAACTGACCGCGTCGGACCAGCGGCACCGTCTCGAGCATCGAAGGCTCGATCAGGCTGCCGGCTGGGATGAAGCGCTTAGCCCGTTTACCAATCACTTCAGCCGGGGCGGTCACGCCCAGCTTGTCCATACGGGTGAACGTGAAGGGAATCAGGTGTATGTCTGACGCCCGAATAGCCGCCTCCTGGTTGATGGCGCGAGCCGTAACCACGACGCTCCGAAGCATCGAAACCTGCACCACCAGTCCAACGGTTTGGATGGTTCGACCGTCCACCAGGACATCCACTTCCAGAGGCACAAGCCCGAGGGGCGGACCGGGGCGACGGTGCACGTTAAAGGTGTACGTCGCGCCCGCAAGATCAAGAACCTGCTCGGAGGTCCGGTCGAATACGAGATCAGCCCGTCCGCCATACCGTCGCAGTTCCTTGTCCAGAAAGTTTTGTACGGCGTTTCGCAATGTGTCCCGGTGCGCAGGATCAACATCCCCCGTGGATGGGGCGCCGCTTTTCAACCGGTGCGATCCAAGCTTCATCGATTGGACTGCATCGGAACGTGCATCTTTGGCCGAATGAGGTAATCGAGCGGTAGGGTCCGCCATGCGGACCAGCTCGGAAACCCTCGGCGTCGAAACCGCATTCGACGGGCGCGAAACCGCGCATTGCGTCGCTCCCCGGAATGTGATGTCAGCCAGGTTGGCTCCGCCGGCCGTCAACGCCTTGCGGAGCAGATCAAGGTGAATGACACGCGAACCGCCGGGCGGCGGAGCTTCAGCCGTGACCAGCTTGGCCAAGGCTCTTTCAATATCCGGTGTAAACCCGCGCAATTCGCAGAGGTCATCCAGACGAATCGTATCACCCACGACCACGGCATTGGGCCACAGACGAACCGAACCCGCGCGAACCGACGTCGCGCAAGCAACCACAACCAGCGCGCCGACGATCCACGATCGCGCCTTCGAGGGCGACGCGGGCGGCCCGAGGTGATTCTCCAGTCCAGATATAGGGTGGTACTCGCAATCCTTGCGCATCATCACAGCATCCTGCATGGACGACCGGCTCATCAGTCGTCCGGTCTGTTTCTTAGTCTCCCGTCATCTCCCCGCCGACGGTTACAGCGTTTTCATTTAAGGTGTATTGCCATTTCGAGGAAATCTCCCGGCAACAACGGTCGTTGGACCGCTACAGAAAAATAGAGCTTGCTCTAGAACCTCCGCAGGTTCGAGATGATCTGCAGCGTTTCATCCGCGCTTTTGATCGATTGGCTGTTCAGCTCGAACGCCCGTTGCGTCGTGATCAGGTCGATCAGCTCGCGCACCGGATCCACGTTGCTCATCTCCAATTGATTCTGATTGATCGCTCCAAGCCCGTCGCTTTGCGGTGGGGCGTTGACCGGCGGACCCGAGGCGTCCGTTTCGACATAGAGGTTTTGACCGATAGTCTTGAGGCCTTCGGGGTTGACGAACCGGGCCAGCTCGATCTGGCCGATCACGTTCAAAGTGCTGGACCCCTGTTGCCGCACCCGTACCTCGCCGTTACGCCCAACGGAAATCTCGATGGCATCGTCCGGGATGGCGATGGGGGGTTCGAGCACCGGCCCGCTGCTATTGCCCAGCACGATATTGCCCACCGCGTTCCGAGCGAAGTTGCCCGCCCGCGTGTAGGCGAAAATCCGCGCCCCGTCATGGATGGTGGTCACCTGGAAAAAGCCTTCGCCGTCGATCTGCCAGTCCAGAGGCCGATTCGTCGGATCCACCGACCCGGGCTCGAAATTGAGTTGCGTGCCGGAAACCTTCACACCCGTGCCGATCAAAATGCCGTGCGGGATCGGCTCAATGTCAAGGTTGGGAATGCCCGGCTCTCGCTTGACCTGATAGAGCAGGTCCTCGAAGTTGACCCGCATGCCCTTGAAGCCGTGCGTGTTGACGTTGGCCAGATTGTTGGCCACGACGTTCAACTTCTCGTCCAGTGCCCGCATTCCCGAAGCGGCTGCATGTAGCGCGGTAATCGCCATTGTATCTCACACTCCGGCCGCAGGGCGTCCGGGTCATCCAATCCATTTCTCAAGGCCTACCTCGGTAAGCCATTGCATTCAGCGTCTCAGCGCTCGAGCAAATAGGATCTTCGCCCTACCTGGAAAAACTCTTAGACCATTCGTCCGACAGTGTTGATCGCGCGATCGGTCACGCCGTCCTGCAATCGAATCATCGTAGCGTTCATCTGATACGCCCGCGTCGTCTCGATCATGGACGCCAGCCCCTGCATCACGTCGAAGTTCGATTTTTCGACCGCCCTGGGCACCAGCCGCCCTTGTATCGCAACCATTTCGCCTCGTACGAGGTCGAACAACGTTTCGCCCACCTTGCGGAGCGATTGCTTGTCTGCGGTCGTCATCATGCGGATTGTTCCTGCGACCGCGTTACCCTGTCGAATCGTGCCGTCGTGGGAGATGGAAACCGGCCCGGCATTCGGCTCCAGTTGAATCGGACCGCCGCTTTCATCCAGCACCCGCCATCGCCCATCTCCCGACGTCAGAACAAGCTCTCCCTGTCTGTTAATCGTGAACGATCCGTTTCGCGTATAGCGCGTTTCCTCGCCGTTGCGAACCTCGAAAAACCCGTCGCCCTGGATCGCCACGTCGAGAGCCCTTCCGGTGGTTTCGATGGAACCTTGCGCGAAGCTGTAGTGCGTCGGCCTGATATCAACTCCGCCCGCCAAACCATCCAGCAACGGGTGGGTCAGGCCAAAACCGCCAGGTCTCGCCAGGCTTTCCACACGCCGTTCTCGTATAACCGCCAGGTCACGTTTGAACCCGTTGGTGTCGGCGTTGGCCATGTTGTTGGCCAGAACGGTCTGCCGGTGGTCGTTCACCCGCATACCCGCCGCGGATAACCATATCCCGTAACTGCTCATGCCTGGTTCTCAGCGATTGCGCGTTGCGAATCACCATAGGAGGTGCCACACGAAGGCATCTCAGCCAGGGTTGCAAAGTGGAGGGCGACAGCCTCTAAGGTGCGCCGCCTCACCAGCCGACCGAGCGACGCCCAATCACATGCGTCTTGTTCCACGCCCGCGTCCAACCCGCCTGGATCCACCGCAATGACTCTCAAAACATGCTCCCATTCCCAACGGTGCCGTTCGTTTCCACAAACTCTCGCAACGCCTATAACAACCAGCGTGCCACGCCCGACCGACCCTGCAAAAAGAAGCCATCCTGGCGGCACGATGGGAACCATTACCTCATGCCGCACAAATAGTTGCGATCTTTCTAAAAGGCCGAGCCCTTGGGATGAAGCGAACGTGGACAGGGCTCGCGATGCGCAGAATCGGCACGCGAAGCGGCAAC
>JADFMZ010000346.1 GCA_022563615.1 Planctomycetota bacterium | reverse complement strand
CTGCATGACCCAGTCGCGGTTAAAATCGAACAGGTAGTGGTTTCCGCGACCGGCGGACCACAGGCCTCGATGTTGCATCGCCTGGTAGTCCGAATTGGGAACCTTGCCGGTCAGTTGTTGAAGCTGGCTAAGGTAACGCTCTCGGCCGTCGGGATTCATCAGCGGGTCGATATGAATGACCAGTTCGTCCAGGAGCTGTCGCACCGACCCCTCGGTCGCAGCGGCTAGGGTGTAAGCCACTTGGACCGCGGCGTCGGTGCTCGAAAGCTCGTCGCCGTGAATGGAATACGCCAGCCAGGCGATTCCGGGCATCGAGTCAATCAGGCGATTGGCTTCCTCCCCGTTGTCCAGTTTACGCGGATCGGCGAGCTTGGCGGCATCGGCCTGAATACGTTGGAGTCGGGAATGGTTGGCCTGGCTGGTGATTGTCAGATAGTGGAGCGCACGCCCCTCGTGGGTTTGGCCGTAAGTCGTAAGCGTAACACGGGGTGAGGCATCAGCCAGAGCGTGGAGGTATCGCACCAGGGGGGCGTACCGAACGGCGCCGTCGCCGATCGGGTGTCCGAGGATCGACTCCGGCGTGGGGATGGAAGGGTCGAAGCGAGTCGAAGGTCCAAGGTCCAAAGTCCAGAAACTTAGACCTTGGACCTTCAGACTTTCTGACCTTTTGACCTCTTGACCCTGGGATCGCTGAGCGGCAACGGGTGCGCTGATACAGCCGGCAATCAAGACTGCAAACAACCCCGAAACGCGTGTGATCCATTCGGGACGATCCTGTGCCGTTTTCATGCTTTGATGTCCTCTGGGAATACGGCAGGGAAAGAACGACGCAGTCGCCCGCCTTGGATTCCTGGGGGTCGGTGACCCGACGACCTTGGGAAGCCGCGCGGTGCGGTCTTACTTCGGGCCGAGCCCCAACGGGTTTTGTAGTGTGCGTAATTGAGCAATAAACCGATGGCGCGTCAACTCCGGCGCCGGCTGATGGACGCAACGGGGGAGGGCAAAGATTCTCTTTGCCCAGCATCGGGCCCTGACGCCAAAAAATGAATCACGCGCGCTGGGGCCCTCGCGCAAGGGTTGAACGGCGTCGCCGTGGACCTGACAATGTCAGGCGGGTCGAACCCGGGATCCAGCGCAAAAAGGATCTTTGCTTTACGGCCCAAAAATACCTGCAGACCGATAACACGATGACTCGATGTATCGCAATGCTTATTGATCCAATACGACAGATGGTTCGCACGGCGAACCCTACAGGGCTGATCCACGGCTTACCGGTTCCATGACAGGCGATACTTCGTCAACTCACCGAACGGAGTCCACCGGCATCGCGCTGCTATTGGCGGCGGGAATCCTTTGGAGCTTGAACGGCGCTCTGATCAAACTGATTTACGATGAGGGTCGCGGCCCTCACGGCATTACGATCGCATTCTATCGCTCGCTTTTTGCCGGCTTGTTTCTGTTGCCGATGGCGTGGGGTCGGTTTCACACGCTAAGGATGGGAGGTCAAAGGTCAGAAGGTCGAAGGTCAGAAGGTCAAATTTCAGAAAGTCGAAGGTCGGGCGTGCCGGTTCCCGTCCGCGCGGGATCGCGCGGGCCTTTTTCAAAAATGCCTGCGGCTCGGGGGCGGATTCAACCGGCGGCCATCTGGTGTGTGATCTTCTTCGCCCTGATGACCGTTTGTTTTGTCGTAGCCAATACCCAAACGGAGGCTGCTAACGCCATCCTCCTTCAATACACCTCCACGTTCTGGGTGTTCGGCCTCTCGCCTTGGGTGTTGAAAGAACGCCCCGCCGCGCGCGAGTTCCGGTTTCTGGCGCTGGCCATGCTCGGCATCGCGATCATCTTCGCGGGCAACGCATCGACGGACCTGTTCGGATTGCTCATGGCCCTGGCGGCGGGTCTTTTCTTCGGACTCTTGACGTTGATGATCCGGCGGCTGCGTCATTCGGATTCAGCCGCGATCACGGTGCTGAACAACCTGGGGTCGGCGTTGCTGTTGCTTCCCGCGGCTTTGCTCGTGGGTGATCTGTCGCTGTCGCCGCGGGCCTGGCTGTTGATCATTCTGATGGGCGCGGTGCAGCTCGGCCTGCCGTACTATTTGTATGCGCTGGGACTCGCGCGCGTCGAGGCCCATCGAGCGGCCTTGGTAACCATGATCGAGCCGGTCCTCGTTCCGGTGTGGGCGTATCTGGCCGTTCAGGAAACCGTTCCGGGAATGACGATGGCCGGCGGCTCGCTCATCCTCATTGCGCTGGTTCTATTCATACGAAGTGCTCGACGCGGAAGCGCGGCAGGCGCGCAAGATGGTGCATAAGAAAGGTCATGACCAACTGAGCCGCGACCGTAAGGGAGCGGATTTCGTCCGCGACTGCGAACCCGGACCGCTTCCTTACGGGCGCGGCTCTGAAAGAGGCTTCTCAAACACGCTCCAAGGCGCCTGGCCTACCGCCCGATCGCAACAACGTGACCCCTTGTGCGAAAGAAGAGGTTGCCCTCCGAGATGGCCGGCGTGGCCATGCAGATTTCACCCATCGCGTTCTTGGCCAACAACTCGTATTTCGGGCCGGTCTTGATGACGTAAACATCGCCCTCTTCGCTCGCAAAGTAGATCTTGCCGTCACCGGCGACGGGTGAGGCCGTGAAACCGACGCCGCTGGCCAGACGCTGCTTATAGACCTTCTCTCCGGTCTTTGCGTTATGGCAAGACAAGATGCCCGAATTGCGGCAGCAATAGAGGTAGTCGCCGTAGACGAGCGGAGTCTGCATGTAGTTTCTGACGTCGGCCAGGGTCCAGGCGATGTGGTCGCTGCTCGTCTGGCCGTCCGTAAGAGTGATGTCGCCCGATGCGGTCGGCCGCACGGCATACACCGGCGACTTGGCGCCATGCGCGTTGGCGATGTAAATCAGGTCGTGGGCGATGATCGGCGTCGGCACCGGCACATCACCGCCGCCGTGCATCTTCCAAAGCTCTTTGCCGGTGGCCAGGGCATATCCGCCCATGTGCTTGTAGCCGTTGGTGATGATCTGCGCGGGACCGGGGCCGGTGTAGACGGTCGGTGAGTGCCAGCCGGGGTAATTAGGACGCGGCGTTCGCCATATTTCCGACCCGCTGGTCACATCGTAGGCAGCGACGAAGGAAGCGTTTCGGGTGGCGCAAACCACATACACGCGGCCGTCGACGATGACGGGCGAGCTGGCAAACCCCCATTGCAGATCGGCGACCTCCGACGGACCGGAATCTAGGTAGCCCAGATCCTTTTCCCATAACAGCTTGCCATTTATGTCGTAGCCATAGAGCCCCTCCGAGCCGAAAAAGGCGACGACGTGTTTGCCGTCGGTGGCGGGTGTGCAGTTGGCGTGCGTGGCCTTGATGTGTCGTTTGGTTTTGGGGATGCCCTTGTGAGCGCTCTTTTCCCAGAGGATGCGGCCGGATCTCTTGTCCAGGCAGTAGACGCGGTAGTCGTGCTCGACATCTTCGGGATGATCGGGGCTTTCGCCATACAGGCCGACGCGAAGGTAGGGGTTGGGGTCTTTGCTGACGGCGGTCGTGACAAAAACTCGATCCCCCCAAATCGCAACCGAAGAATGCGCAAGGCCCGGAATCGCCCTCTTCCACTTGACATTCTTTCCCGATTCCACGTCCCACTCAACGGGAAGCTTGTGTCCTTCTGCAACGCCGCTTGCACGGTGCCCGCGAAAGCCGGGCCAGTGCGCGGGCGTCGGCTCAACAGCTTGAGTGATCGCCGAACCGAGAAGCACGCAGATCGCGGTTCGGATTACACTTCGTAGGATCGTCGTAGAGATCAAAACTTTTCTCCGGTTCCCGTTTGCAGGGCAACTCGCTTATGTTCCTCAAGGTCGCGGGCTGCGTATCTTTGACGGGCGTGCCTGTCGGTTCAGACTTTGGTTTGCGTTGCCTAGGCATAGCTTGTCACCATAAGAAACGAAGCGCGTGCCCCACACGCCAACCTACGTGCCAGAGCA
>JADFMZ010000345.1 GCA_022563615.1 Planctomycetota bacterium | reverse complement strand
ACCCGACCATTGGACCGTTCCTCGCGTACCAGTACGCGACTGACCTTAACTACAGCGAATTGACCAGCTTCGACGAGATGCATTTCGTTGTGCCTGGCCCCGGAGCCCTCGATGGCATTCGCAAGTGCTTCAGCGATTTGGGCGGACTGAACGAGGTGGAGATCATCAAGGTCGTTGCGGACCAGCAGGAGGACCAGTTTGCACGCCTCGGCCTCAGCTTTCAATCGTTATGGGGTCGCCGTCTACAGCTCATCGACTGCCAGAACCTCTTCTGCGAGGTGGGCAAGTACGCTCGCGTGGCCCATCCGGATGTCGTGGGACTTTCGGGTCGCACCCGTATAAAACAAAAGTAACGCGCTACGACCACGCCGATCGAGTATTTCTATCCCCCCAAGTGGAACATCGACGTGGGCAGCATGGTGGGGGCTTCGCCATGATCGAGCGATTCACGGGCGAGACGGCCAACGAGGTTTGGCAGCAAATCGCCACATCTTTTCGGCAAGGCGATGGCTGGCAGCTCCAGACCGGCCGTGGTGGACGGACGAGTGAGCTGCTACATGTGGCGTTGTCCATCGCGCGGCCGACCGAGCGCTGGGTCGTTTCGCGCAACCCTGCGCTCAATCCGGGTTTCGCACTGGCGGAAGTCGTTTGGATCGTGGCGGGACGTACTGCTTCGGCCCCGGCCAACAGGGCCCGTAAACAAATCCTCTCGAGCGGCAATGGAGCCAAGCTGAGGAGCTACCGGACTTTACGACTGCGGATGAGAGGACTTGAACCTCCACGCCCTTACGGGCACTGGCACCTGAAGCCAGCGCGTCTGCCATTCCGCCACATCCGCTCGATCTTGGCTGTTCTTGACGAGGCACGGGAGCCTCGCTGGACCCAACACGGCGAGGCCGCCTGCCCGTTGGCTCCAAAGCTGCCCTATGGGTCGGTGGTCGAATACACCTCCACAGGAGTTAGCAGCTTGCTGTAGTGTAACGCTCTACTCCCGTAACGCCACGGTCCCTGGTAGTGCCGCTGTATTGAGCCACGTCTAGTCCGGCGAATCGGGGAAGCTGGAAGTCATGGCGTACGGCGACGCACTTTGGGATTTCTATCGGGCCGGTCGATCCGCCAGAGCTGCGATGAATTCAGCGTTTCTCGGGAATTTGCCCATGGCGTCCAGAAGCATTTCCATCGACCGCACCGTGTCCTGGCCGACCATGTTGCGTCGAATCTTGTATGACGCCGCGAGGGCTTCCGGGCTGAGCAGGCGCTCCTCCTTGCGTGTGCCTGATTGGCCCAGGTCGATGGCGGGCCAGATGCGCTTGTTCGCCAGATCCCGCGTCAGCACGATTTCCATGTTCCCCGTGCCCTTGAACTCGTTGAAGATCACGTCGTCCATGCGGCTGCCGGTTTCGATCAGCGCCGTGGCGATGATCGTCAACGATCCGCCGTGTTCGACGTTTCTGGCAGCCCCGAAGATCGCCTTGGGCTCGTTGAGCGCCCGAATGTCCAGCCCGCCCGACATGATGCGCCCGCTATGCCGAATCGCCGAATTAAACGCTCGACCGAGGCGCGTCAACGAATCCATTAGAATCAGCACGTCCTGCCCGGCTTCCACTAATCGCCGGGCTTTATCGATCATCAGCCGAGCAATACGGACGTGGCTGGAGATATCCTCATCGTTGCTGCTGGCGACGACATCGCCGTGAACGGAGCGTCGCATATCGGTCACTTCCTCGGGGCGTTCGTTGATGAGAAGGACCATCAAATAGACGTCGGGGTGATTGTGGGCCACTCCCGCCGCCATCTGCTGCAGGATCATGGTTTTTCCCGTTCGCGGTGCAGCCACGATCAACCCGCGCTGCCCCAGGCCGATCGGCGTCATCAGGTCCACCACTCGCATGGACACGGACCCGTCCGGAATCTCAAAATGTACCGCCGATTCCGGGTCGATGGCCGTCAAATCTTCGAACGGCTTGCATTCCAGGTAGTCATCGACCGGCAGTCCGCCAATCGATTCAATCTCGTCAACGTTGAGAAGGGCGGGATTCGATTTCTTGGCGGGTTTTTGGACGGAGGCCACAATGGTCTCGCCACCTCGCAGATGCAGCTTTCGGGCCAGATCGGACGTCACAGCCACGGCGCCGGGGCGGACCCGGTAGTTCTCAGACGCCTTCCGTAGGTACCCACCCGCTCTTCCGTTCGGCTCAAAAGTGCCTGTTACTTGTTCTTGCGAACCACTCATTGCATTCATCACTTTCCCAAGGGCCGCTCTCGCGGCGTCGGGTTCGTTCCCGGCCGTCGCGGCGCCGTCCAGGCGCATCGCATTACTGGCTATTTGTTTTGATGCTCTTGATGCTAGGTCTTACGCACGATCCCGGTGTGCACCCGGCCCACCCGAACACTCGCGAGGCGGCCCGGCCGTGCGTGAACAGATGCCGGACGGTATCATAACCTGTCTCTGTTGGGAAATAACTTTTTCCTCACAGGTTGGGAATCGCCTTAGACCCTATCCCAAGAATGTGGCACGGGTTTGTAACCCGTGCGTTTCACCAGTCGAAAACCGGCGCCGCCGGTTGAAAACCGGTGCCACAAAGGTTTCTGGGATAGGCTCTTAACGACTCCCCGCGTACGCGTCAACTTCGCCTTCCCGGCGATTATCCCACAAGTTCAAGATTAACGAAGTACTACAGATCGAGCGCCCGCGCCACAACGGGGCGTTCGGGCGTTCCTTCGATGGCTATGCCGCCGGTGGAGGGATCGTGCGGCAGTGCCAGCCACCATCCCTCGTCCAGGGCATGCCTGAACACAATCCGTTTCTCGTCGATCGTTCTCATCGGTTCCACGTCGTAGGCCATTACCCAGCCCAGCCGCAAGTGCGCGACCGTCGGAACCAGGTCGCCGGCAAAGAGCAGCTTCTGATCGCCAACCCCGAAAACAGGGTGGAGCTGGTAAGGCGTGTGGCCGAAAGAAACGAACCACTCCACGCCCTCGAACGGTGGCGACGGCTGATCTCCCTCGACGCGGCACAGCACGTCGGCGTCAGCCAGGCAATCAAAGTCCTCTTTGAGAAACGAGCCTCTGTCCTTCAAATGAGGCCTGTGCGCGTGGTCCCAATGGCGCTGGTGGACCCAGTGCCTGGCGTTGGGATATCGAAGACGAGTTGGGCCTCCAGACTCATCCACCCATTCGGTCAGGCCTCCGTTGTGATCGAAATGCAGATGGGTCACCACGATGTCCGTTACATCTTGAGCCGATAGATCCAAGGTTTGCAGGTAACGATCAATGGCCGTCGGGTCGAACTCGATCTTGTATCGCCGGATTCCATCCGGCGCCCATTTCGTGCCGCAACCGGTATCCACGAGAACCACTCGGCCGCCGGTCCGATCGACGGCGACAAGGGTTCGCGTGCTTAAATGGACGCGATTCAACTCGTCGGGTTTGGCGATCTCCGACCACAACACCTTCGGCACGACGCCGAACATCGCCCCACCGTCCAGGCGGATGGCGCCTGTCACCACCGATGCGATATCATATGGCTCAACCCGGATCACGGGCGACACGGTACCGCGCCCGGCCGGGATTTGCACGTTGTGCGCCGTCGGCGACAATGACCCGCGCCGGAGCGGGCCGGGAACTAAGCAACGCCGGCGAGCCGAACGATTTAATGAAAAATCGCCGGGTTGGAGGAGGGCCCAACCCTCGAGGGTTGGGCGTGGTCACAGTGTGAAGAACCGATGGAAACTCGCGTGGACCATGGAGACGTTGTGACCCGGGAGAAGCGACCAACGCCGCCCGACCCTTCCAACGAGTCGAACGCCGCCGATCCGCCGACGCGCGCCAACCCTTCGAGCCTGACAGCCTGGGAACGCATTTCGTTTACGATCACGCACGCCTTGGCTTCGGGGCTGTTGGCCTGCCTGTCGTTACGCGGGTTCCACCGGTTCGGTCAATTGTTCGGGACGATCGAATGGCTGCTGAACTGCAAGCGACGTCG
>JADFMZ010000344.1 GCA_022563615.1 Planctomycetota bacterium | reverse complement strand
TTCTGGGGATCGCCTCGGACTATTGGAAATCCGGCGACTTCTACTCGGACTACCCCGGCGTCGCGAAGACGGGTTTTGGGCCCGCGGGGCGATTCGGCATCGGATTCCTCTCGGTCTTTATGATCGGAGACAGAGTCGAGGTGCGGACCCAACGTCGAGGCGGTGAGGCGCTTGCCCTCATGTTATACGGCGTGGGGCGCCGCGGTGCGCTGAGAACGGACGGGGACGGACCGAGGTCTGGAACGATGGTTCGAGTGCGGATCAAAAAGAGCGAACCGTGGGACTGCAAGGACTTGACGGCCATGGTCCGAGCGAAAGCGCCGATGCTCACCCTGCCCGTTTCCGTCAGCGAAAAGGGTTCGACGACGCGGGTGGAACCCGCATGGTGGCGAGATCTTTCGCAGGATGAGCTACATCGGTTCGTCCTCGACCAGCCGGGCTCCGCGAAATACGCTGCCGGCGCGAGTGAGCAACACGACCCATTGGACTGGTTCGGAAGGAGGCAACTTCGGGAAAACATGGAGCCCTTTTCCGTTTGGTTGAACGAAGCACCGGAACTCGTCGACGGGTCGAAGCGGATCCTGGCCCTTCCGTGGGCGAACAGGATCGTTCTGTGCTCTAGTGGGCTGGCTGTCGAATATTGGGACGACGAAGGGCTCGTCGGACTGGCGGAGATAGGCCCCGTGGAGTTGAACGTCGCCCGGTCGACCCTAGTGGGCTGGGACGCGAAGACCTTCGGTGCCTCCATACGGCAGGGGCTTCGACCGGGGATCCTTCATGCCCTGGACGCGTTGGAGGGCGAAGGTCGAGTCCCGGACAGGTTTGAGTTTCTGCTGACAGTAGGCGTGGCCTACGGCGACGACGTTCTGACGGAGACGAATCTGCCCTGGATGACGCTCATTGAACCCCCAGGGAGCGCTAGACTCCTGAGTCCGGCAGAACTCCGAAGCAGGCTCGCCAACCATAATGAACTGTTGGTGGGCTATTCGACTGGGCCGTGGACCGCAGCGCGCGAATGTTTTCGCTATTTCCCAGACTCGCCACGCGGGACGCTCCTTCTCCCAGTTTCGAAAGCGGACGGCCCGAGCATCCATACGGACTACACTCGCAAAGAGACCATTTCGTCTCACTTGAACGAGCACTTCGCGGACGAGGAACTCGCGGGTGCAGCTTTGCTCACCGCCACGCTAAGGGTAATAGCCGAAGCCTGGGACGTGACGTTTGATGACTTGCGAACGGCGGAATGGCGTCGTCGAGCAGATGACGACACTATCTGCGGATACCTCATGCATTAAGAACTGTCGGAAGGGTTTGCAACCCGTGCGTTTCAGCCGTGAAAAACCGGTCCCACACGGGTTGATGGGATTGGCTCTAAGCATTATGACCGCCGGGTGCACGAGTGATCGCCGCTTCCTTAGCGTTTACGAGTTCGGGCGCTCGAGCTTGATGCAGACGTTTTTGGGTTCGGTGAAGAAGCGAAGAGCCTCCTGCCCGCCTTCGCGGCCGACGCCGCTGTTTTTCATGCCGCCAAACGGCACGCGCAGGTCGCGCAGCATCCAGCAATTAACCCAGACCGTACCGGCCTGAATTCGCTCCGCCAGCCGGTGGGCCCGGCTGATATCTTTCGTCCAAACGGAAGCGGACAAACCGTAATCGGTGGCGTTGGCGTATTCGACCACTTCGTCCTCGGCGTGAAACGGCGTGACCGTAACGACCGGACCGAAGATCTCCTCTTGGTTTACGCGACAATCAACGCTTAGACCCGTAATGATGGTCGGTTCCACGAAAAAGCCGTCCTTGCACCGCTGGGGCAAGTGTTCCGGAGGGCCGCCGCCGCAGCGAATCCGCCCGCCTTCGTCTTTGGCCAGTTGGAGATACGACAGCACCTTGTCTCGATGCGCTCCGGAAACCAGCGCCCCCTGGTCCGTGGCTTCCTCCAGAGGGTCGCCGACGATGAGCCGCTTCGTCGCCTTCACGAATCGCTCCACGAACGATTCGTATGCGGGTTGTTCCACAAACACCCGCGACCCGCTCAAGCAGACCTGCCCCTGATTGGCGAACGAGCTTCGCAGCGTTTCCTGGATGACTTGGTCGTTGACGGCGTCAGCGAAGATGATGTTGGGGTTCTTGCCTCCCATTTCCAGCGCCACCTTCTTGAACAAAGGCGCAGCCGTCCGAGCGATTTCCCGGCCGGTCAACGTTCCGCCGGTAAACGAAATCGTGTTGACCGCGGCATGGCGAACGATCGCCGCGCCGGCTTTCGGCCCCAACCCGTGAACGATGTTCAATACTCCCGGCGGCAGCTCCGCCTCCCGGCACAAATCAGCCAGCAGACAGGCTGTCATCGGCGTAATTTCAGACGGTTTGGCAATGGCGGTGTTGCCGAAAGCGATCGCCGGGGCCACCTTCCAGCTCAACAGGTACAGCGGCAGGTTCCATGGGGATATGAGCCCGACCACCCCCCTCGGCTGCCTCAAGGTGTAGTTGATGGCTACGTCGTCGGTCGCATGGGATTCCGATTGGGCCGTAAGAATGGCGGCCCCGAAAAACCGGAAGCTGGCGGCTGCGCGAGGAATGTCCACCGCACGGGCCAGCGACAGCGGTTTGCCATTGTCGATGGATTCCGCCCTGGCGAGGCGATCCCGATTAGCCTCGATCAGGTCGGCGATGCGGAACAAGATGCGCGATCGCTCCACAGCCGGGGTGTGAGACCAGGCGGGAAAAGCGGTTTCCGCAGCCGCAACCGCTTGCTCGACGTCACGCTCGTCGCTGTCGGGAACGCGCGAATAAACGTGCCCGGTGGCGGGTTCAATGTTGTCCAGATATTGTGCCGACGCCGGCGGAACGAGTTGCCCGTCTATGTAGTTCTCAAGCGATTTCATGGGTCATTGGACAGCCGTTCGCCCGCCGTCCACGGGAAGATTCACGCCGGTCAGATAGGAGGCTGCGGGCGAAACGAGAAACGCCACCACGCTTGCAATTTCCGCAGGGTCGGCAAGCCGCTGCATGGGGATGGATTCGACGATGCTGCGTTCGACCTGCTCCACGGTGGTTCCGGCCTTTTCGGCCTTGGCCTGAAAGAGCGTTTGCAGACGGCCGGTTGCCGTGAATCCGGGCAGGACATTGTTGACCGTAATGCCCAATGGCGCCAGTTCACCGGCCAGGGTTCGGCCCCAGTTGGCGACCGCCCCGCGCGTGGTGTTGGAAACGCCCAGCCCCTTGATCGGTTGAATCACGGAGGTCGAGATGATGTTGACGATGCGCCCATAGCCTGATGACTTCATGCCCGGAAGCAACGTTTGGACCAAGAGATGATTGCAAACAATGTGATTCGAGATGGCCTGCAGAAACTGCTCAGGCGTGGCGTCGACGATTGCTCCATGCGGCGGGCCGCCGGTGTTGTTCACCAGAATCTGGATGGGGCCGGAGTGCTCCACCTGGTCGGCGACTTTGGCCTGAAGCCCGGCTGAGTCTTTGAAGTCCGCAACGATGTGGGCATGTTTCTGCCCCGCGTCCGTGCTCAAGGTGGAGAGCGCTTCGCGCAGTGTGGCCTCGGTCCGCGCCACAAGCGTGACCTCAACGCCAAGCCGGGCCAGCTCCACCGCGCACGCCCGGCCCATGCCCTGAGAGCTGCCACACACCAACGCCCGCTTGCCCGTTAAGCCCTTCATTGTTCGGAAACTCCCAGGATTGCATTCTAAAATTGACGCCAGCCAACGTTCTTTCAGAGCCCCGACCGTAAGGGAGGGGGTCTTGGAACGCAATCCAGGTTGACGCGGCTGGAATCACTTCACGAAAAACTACGAGTGTCTAACAAAACCTGCTTCGAAGCGCCCACTACACTCCAACGTTCGCGCAGGCTGAAGCCTGCGGCTCGGTTTTGAAAGAGGTTTCTTGCCGAGAACCGTTTCTTCACGACCGCTGGACGGTTGATCGTGACCCTTTTCCCGCACATACTCAAACGGCTTGTTTCACGTTGACACTGCTCC
>JADFMZ010000343.1 GCA_022563615.1 Planctomycetota bacterium | reverse complement strand
CTTGAAGGTGGCGGGATGTGGAACCGCAATGGCAGTCCTATTTTGATCGGATGCAGATTCACAGGGAACCGGTCCGGTAACCGAGGTGGTGGACTGATGAATGACGGGGGGGACCCAATATTGATCGGTTGCACCTTTCGTGAAAATATTTCATCTTACGGAGGCGGAATGTATACGGCCGATGGGAACGCACTGCTGATTAGTTGTACGTTCATCAACAACTTGGGCTCAGAGGGAGGTGCATTTTTAGATACGCGTGGCAACTCGACATTGGTAAACAGCGCGTTCATTGGGAACCGGGCGTCTAAGGGCGGCGGCGTGCGCAATTGGAGTGCGAGGCCGTCGGTGATCAACTGCACATTCAGTAAGAATCGGGCTTCGCAGACGGGCGGCGGCATCCATGATGAGCTTGGCAGGATTCGCGTGGTGAATTCAATCCTTTGGGGCAACAGCGTACGCGGGGCTTTCGGCGAATCGGAGCAGATTCATTTTGCCCGACCCGAGACGTTTGACGTCAATCATAGTTGCGTCCAGGGCTGGACCGGCGCTTTGGGCGGCCAAGGCAATACAGGCAACGACCCTTTGTTCCTTGACGTCGAGGAAGGCGATCTGAGACTGCGGCCCGAGTCACCATGCATTGACGCGGGGGATAGCTCGGTGCTCCCGCCCGATGTTGCTGATCTTGATGGCGACGGTGACACAACTGAGCCGGTCCCGGTCGCGATCGATGGCTTGCCACGGTTCATGAACGATCCCTTTACGCCTGATGTTGGGATCGGGTCGTCAGCGATCGTCGATATGGGCGCGTATGAGTACGCCCCCGTTTTCACCCTTGACGTTCAACCGGGTCGTTGCCCGAACTGGCTCAGCCCACGCCGCCGCGGCACGGTCAATGTGGCGATTGTTGCTACACCCGAGTTTGAGCTGTGGAGAATCAACCTGGCATCCCTTGCCCTGACACGAGTTGACGGTAGGGGTGGAGCAGTGACGCCCTTGAAGCGCCGCGGACGCATGGCCGTCCGCTTTGCGGACGTGGCGACCCCGTTCTTTGGCAATGGTTGCGATTGCCATGATCTGCGGGCGGACGGAACCGTTGATCGAGTCGTGACCTTCTCTGCAAGAGACGTGTTCGATCTGCTCGAACTGGGCTCTATCGAGCCCGGCGCGCCAATTCCACTCCATTTGGTCGGTCAATTGATCGACGGGAGCGTTTTCGAGGTGTCCGATTGCCTGCAACTTCAAGAGAGGTCACACCGCGGGCCGTAATGACGGGTAGGCGCTAACGATGACGTCACAGTAATGGGCGCTGATCTCCAGTGCGTAACACCTTCGACCCAGCTGCTCGGCGGCGATGACCTGGGTCCCCGATCCGCAGAACGGCTCGTAACAGACGTCGCCGCGGCGGGTGTGCTGGCGGATGGGGATGGCGAACACCTCTACCGGTTTGGACGTGGGGTGGTCGGTCCGCTGACCGGGCGCCACCGTCGGGACCTGCCACACCGTTGACAAAAAGTCGTCAGCAACGCGATCGGGCCGATGCGGACGCACCCAACCGAAAAAACACGGCTCGTGTTGCCACGAGTACCACGAGCGGCCCAGGACCGGCCGGTCCTTGACCCAGATGATCTGCTCGTGCACGAAGGCGCCGAACTTCACCCAGACCGCTTCCACCATGGCCTGCCGCCGGCTCGCGTGCCAGCAGTACCACGCGGCGTTCGGGGCGACCGCCTCCGCAATGGCCACCCGGTAGAAGTTCTCGTAAAGGTCGGGATTGGCATCGGCGTCGTCCCAGGTGATCCCGTAGCTGCCCGACCAGTTCTTGTTCTTCTTCTTGCTCGCTGACCGCTGCCCTTTGGAAACGGGATGATTGGTCCCGTCGTACCCGACCAAATAAGGCGGATCGGTCATGAACAGCGCCGCTCGCTGCCCCTTCATGAGTCGCCGGACATCCTCCGCGTTCGTTGCGTCGCCACAGAGCAATCGGTGATCGCCGAGCTCGAGCAATTCGCCCTTTTCGGTGACCGCGGGCCGACTGCAATCAAGGGCCGCCTCCGGGTCGAAATCGTCGTCGTTACCCGTGGCGGTTTCCCGGTCCAGCACCCGGCTGATCAGATCACCGATCTCACCGGCATCAAAACCCGTAAGCTGAATGTCGATGTCCGGGAACCCCTCGAACTCCTGCAACAAGCGGGCAAGCTTCGATTCGTCCCACTCGCCCACCGTCTTGTTGAGGGTGAGGTTGAGCGCCTTCTCATGCTCGGCCGACAGGTCAACGAAAACGACGTCGACCTCCTGGTAGCCAAGGTCCTTCAAGACCTTCAGCCGCTGATGGCCGCCCACGACGGTGTGGTTTCGCCGGTTGACGATGATCGGCTGCAGGTAGCCGAACGTCTCGATGCTCCTCTTGAGGTTGTCGAATACCGCGTCGCCCGGCTTCAACTCCACGCGCGGGTTGTACGGGGCTGCGTTCAGCCGATGGATCGGAATCTTGGTAACATCCATGTCCAAATCTCCAGAGTGTGTGTTCCTCACTTCGCTCCCGCCAGCGCGCACTGCGGGCCCTCTTATTACTTTCTCCTTTATTCTTTATCCTTTTACTTTAGCCCTATCGGGCGTGATGAGAGGGTGCCCTGCACGGAAATGCCTAGCCGACACCCAAGGTTATTCCAACTTGGGGAATCACCCGAGGCCGCCTCTTCGAGGACACGATCCTCTACTATATATATACCGATTAACGAGCTCAAAAAACCACGAATTGTTTTTGGGCAGATTTTCGATCAAAAAGCTGAAGAGTTTTCCGGAATTGTTTCATGAGCTAGAGAAGTTTTGCGCGCTGTGGTTTAAAGGTTTGCCAAAACTCGGCAAGCATGTGGCCGTTGTTTTTTGTTTTTCGAACCTAAGCCACGTAAGGAACGTGCGAAACTCAAGCGAACGCAAAGAAACGGGCCACGTCACATAACCGACGACCCACCTCATCGTGCCACGCCGTATTCAATGGTCAACCAATCTTTCGGTTTGCAGACTACATCCCGATTCTCTGCGCCGGCAACGCCCGCGCTGCCACTCGATGCGGTACGGTGGCTACTTGCCCACGGCCCGTCCGTCACAGCGAACGGTTTCTGCGAGTTTCACAGGGCAGCCCCCTTCCACTCCGATCCGCGCCGAATGCAGAGGTCCCCCGTAGCGTCCACGGTGCCGAGGGTTTTCCGGTCTAGGGACCGACGCCTCGTCGAGCCCGCCAAGAGGCCCATCTACAACCGGCAACCGGATCACCTCCGTCACTCAATAAACACAGCAATGTCAAGCAGGGACCACGCCAAATTCACGCTGTCCGAAAGGATTTGGCCGTCCAAAAGGCCGAATACGAAGCTAGAAATTCACGACTTCCACTTAAATATTAGCACACAACCTACTGTCTACAAAGGAGTTACAGACAACCATATAACATATGCCATATTAACTGGTTAATGCACGCGATATCATATATACTTTATTGTGGTTAATGCTGGCTATGCGCTCGCGCGTTATAGCACATGCGATAGGCGGTGGACAGAGTCGATGATCGTGGCGGACAGAAAGTTACCGGACGATTTCGCGGGTCGCATTCGGCGGCTTCGAGCAAAGCTCGGCCCGCCGCGATCGAGAGCTGCGGATCGCCGATTCGCTCGGTCTGGACGGCGATCTGGTAGAGACGATGGGGATCAGCCTCGTAGCGATTCAGTAACGTAGCGAGCTCTCGCCGAGCCTCCTGAAGCAATCCAATTTCCGCTAGACGGAGGTATCGACGAAGGCTGAAATCCTGAAGGAAGCTACCGTCCATAAGATGTGGCGGCGGACCACCGGCCGGAAGCCCCGCCCACCAGCGCATCCAGTTATCCGCCGCTTGGAGATCTCGGTTGAAGTCGAACGAACTTGAGATCCCACGTGTGTGGTCGGCGCGAAACGGATCGACTGAGAAGGGCTCGGAAGATTTGGATCGCAAGACGTAATAGT
>JADFMZ010000342.1 GCA_022563615.1 Planctomycetota bacterium | reverse complement strand
CTGGACCTGCCCACCATCCCCGAACCGGCAAACGTGGACTATGCGCGTTTCGCCTGATAAATCGGCGGTTCCCAGTGCCGTATCGTGACACTGCCTCCTCGGACGTCGAATCCAAGTATCGGGCGTTGGCCTTGAAGGGGTTTCGGACCCTTGTGCGCCGGCTCGCGAAGAATTTGCGCCCAAGCCGGCGCACGCCGTTGCCGATGTACGGTCCGCCGGAGTTTTGGCGCTGGATGGAATCAGACCGTCTAACAAGACGAGATTCGAAGCGCTTACGACACTCCGACATTCGCGCAGGCTGAAGCCTGCGGCTCGGTTTTGTGGGACGCTCTTAGTCTTGAGGAGTACCAGGATATGTTGACTGCAACGATGCGCCGTGGCGGATTCGTGACCATGCTCATTTGTGCGTTGCCGATGATCGGCGGCTGCGGCTCTTCCGGCCAATTGCCCGACGAAATCACCGTTCTGTTGCCGGATGGCACGGAAACGCAGGCGACTCTGGGCAGTGGGGTCATCAGTCTGGCCAATACCACCTGGCGGTTCTTCGAAGCATCCTCGTCCGGCCAGGGGCAGCAGTTTCTCGTCCTGAGTTTCGGCCCCAATGGCGAGCTCGAAGCGTTCAACGAAAACACGATCGCCACAAGCATCTTCGGTTCGACCATTCTGTTTGACGGTGAGCAACATGATACGAGCCAAAAGGGCTTGACCTATTCCGCAGCCACCTACGGGGCGGAGACTTCCGACGCCAACGGTTTCACCTTCGAGGTGATCCTCAACGCCTTCTTCGCTGGATTTGAAGTGGCTGCGGGCACGGCGACCGCCACGGGCACGTTTGATCCGGATGATCCCGACACCATGACCGGCACCTTCGCGTACGACTTTGCTTTGACCATCTCGATCCCCGGCGTTCCCATTGAAGATGAGGCGGACGAGTTCGACTACGTCGCCCACCGCGTGGTGGAAGAATAAGGCGCCCTAACAAAACTGAGCCGCAGGCTTCAGCCTGCGCGATCATCCCGCAGCTTCGACCGTTCGTAACCCTGTTGGGTTGGAAGGCCTAACAGCCAATCCCAATAAGTGTGGCACGGGTTTGTAACCCGTGCGCTTCACCGGTTGAAAACCGGCGCCGCCGGTTGAAAACCGGTGCCACAAGGGTTAATGGGATAGGCGCTAAACACCGCAACGTCAGTCGCGTTCATCGGAGACGTCGGAATTGTTCATGCGGAAACGTCTTGCGTCGAAGTCGCGGATCGACATTTCCAATGCTGACGGCCCGAACGTGCAATCATGACTTCAATGAGCCTGCAAGGGCGTTGACCAGCACGAGGAGGGCCTGGTCGATCTCGGCTTCGGTCGTAAAGCGGCCCAGGCTGAAGCGCACCGCCCCGAAGGCAACCTCTTCCGGCACGTTCATGGCCTCCAGCACCGCTGACCGCTTACGATTCCCGGAATGACAAGCGGCGCCGGTGCTGGCGCAGATATCGGGGCAGCCGGCCAACACCTCCCCGCCGATTCGCCCACGGAATCCGATCGACAGCGTGTTGGGCAAACGCCTTTGGGGATGGCCTAGAAGAACCGCGTCGTCTCCAAGCGATTGAGTCAATCCGTCGTGCAGCCGATCGCGCATCGCCCTGATCTGCTCATGATTGTCGGCTTCAGCGATGACTCGCTTGGCCGCCACGCCGAGCCCCACGATCGAAGCCACGGACTCGGTGCCGGCGCGCCGACCGCCTTCGTGGCCCGCGCCGTGATGCAGCGGTTCGAGTTCGATGCCCTTGCGAACATACAACGCCCCGATGCCCTTGGGTCCATAGATTTTGTGGCCGGCCAGGGAGAGGAAGTCCACGCCCAACTCAACCACCCGGGTGGCGATCTTTCCACAGGATTGCGCGGCGTCGGTGTGCATCCAAACGCCGGCCTGCTTCGCCGCGGCTGCAATCTCGGCAATCGGCTGAATCGTGCCGACCTCATTGTTGGCGTGCATGACGGAGATCAGGATGGTGTCGGGCCGAATAGCGTCGACAACCGCCTCGGGATCGACCATCCCGGTTGAATCCACGCCGACGTAAGTCACCTCACAGCCGAACCGTTCGAGGAAGCGACAGGGGTGGGTTACGGCTGGATGCTCAATCGCGGTGGTGATGATGTGTCGTCCGCGATCCTGCCGCGTACACGCCGCGCCCTTGATAACGTGGTTGTTAGACTCCGTTCCGCCCGATGTGAAAATGATCTCATCCGGCGCCGCTCCGAGCATGTCAGCCACCTGCTTTCGGGCGCGCTGGACAGCCTCTTTGCCCGGCCGACCCATGCTGTGGCTGCTGGATGGATTGCCAAAGTACTTCTCCAGATAGGGCAGCATCGCCTCACGCACGGCTGGGTCGATCGGAGTGGATGCGTTATTGTCCAAATAGATCATGGTAGTGCTCCGCTTGGCGTGGAATCAGGCCGCGTCCAGCCACCAATTGCCACATCGTATTTTCATATCTTACCACGACCGCCCACGCTGCACGAACCGCAACGCGAACGGCTTTCAGAGCCGCGCCCGTGAGGAAGCGGTCCGGCGTCACGGATCAAAACCGCCCCCTGACAGTCGCGACTCTGACAGCAGCGCACTCTTAATAAACACCCTCCGACCAGCCGGATCATGGGAAGAGCCGGCACGGGGTTTGGTCTGCCGCTCCAGCGCCGATACTATAGCCTGCGTGATCCAGAGCGTAGACGCATGACTCATACCTCTCCCAATCCCGTTCCCGTTCCAATTCGTAAAGACGATCATCCGTTGCTTGCCGTGACTGATCTACGAACTTGCTTTCCTGTCCGTCGAAGCCCGTTCAGCCGACGCGTCAGCCTGTGTCGGGCCGTGGACGGGGTCAGCTTTGAAATGACCGCCGGCACGACTCTGGGTCTGGTCGGCGAAAGCGGCTGCGGCAAGACCACCCTGGGCCGAACGCTGCTTCGCCTGGTTCGTCCGACAGCCGGCCGCATCATTTTCGACGGCATCGACGTGCTCTCGGCCTCACGCGCTGTCATGCACCGGCTTCGTCGCAACATGCAGATCGTGTTTCAGGATCCGTTCGGCAGCCTCAACCCACGAATGAAAGTCGGGGCAATCATCGCGGAACCGTTGCAGATCCACGGCCTCGGAAACGGTTCGGAACGACGCGCGAAGGCGGCGAGCCTGCTCGAACGGGTCGGGCTTCGCCCGTCCGACGCCGACCGGTATCCGCATGAGTTCTCCGGCGGTCAGCGGCAGCGCATCGGCATCGCCCGGGCTATCTCGCTCCATCCAAAGTTCCTGGTCTGCGACGAGCCGGTCAGCGCTTTGGATGTCTCGATTCAGGCGCAGATCATCAACCTCCTCGACGACCTCAAGCGGGATCTGCGGCTGACGGTCCTCTTTATCGCCCACAACCTGGCGGTCGTGAGACACGTGAGTGATCGAGTGGCTGTCATGTATCTGGGCAGAATCGTTGAGATCGCAAACGTGGATGAGCTGTTCACGCAACCGAGGCATCCATACACGGTGGCCCTGCTCCGCGCGGCGCCAGATCCCGATCCGCGGCGCAGGCGCAAGGCGGGCAAAGATGATCCCAGCCAGGGAGTGATGCTGCAAGGTGAACCGCCCAGCCCGATGGATCCGCCCTCAGGATGTGCATTTCACCCGCGCTGCCCGCTGGCCACCGACGAGTGCCGACAGGTGACGCCGCCGCTTGAATCGAAGATCGGCCTGTCGCCGGAACACCTAGCCGCCTGCCATCACGCGGACCAAGTGCCCGACAGGCTGATATCGCTTTCCATGAGTGTTACAAACACCTGAGCCGCAGGCTTCAGCCTGCGCGACTTTTCGCTGCATGATGCACCACAGATGGCGAATGACCCGGCATACCAATACGGGAATCTCTGTAGCCTGCGCGAAGCATCGGGTGTCGCGGACGCTCCGATGTCCGAGACGTTCGCTCATAGGAACCCGCGCCGCACGATTGTGAGAGTGCCTAGCGCTCT
>JADFMZ010000341.1 GCA_022563615.1 Planctomycetota bacterium | reverse complement strand
GAATGCACGGCGCTGTTGTATTCGATCGGGAAGCGGTTTTCTTCAGCGACGGGAAAACGAATCCGTGGAAGTTCAGTTTGTACTCGTATTGTCCATCTTGTTTCAGTTTGCGTCCACCGTTCTGGCGATCCGACTGGTTCGTGTGACGGGTGGCCAATGGGCGTGGGCGGTGATTGCCTTTGCCTTTGGTCTGATGGCGCTACGCCGGACGATCGGGGGCCTTAGGGTTTTTTCCAGTGATGTCGCCGTACAGGCCAACCTGGCGGAGGAATGCGTTGCATTGACAATTTCCGTCTTGATCTTGTGGGGACTGACGTCGATCGCTCCTTTCTTCACCTCGATCCAACGCTCGGAGGCCACGCTGCAGGAATCCCAATCGCGTCTTTTCGCCATCCTTGAAAACGTGGCTGATGGAATCATTACCATCAACGAGCAAGGCGTCATTCAAAGCATCAACCGCGCGGCGGAAAGTATGTTCGGCTACACGTCCGGAGAACTGGTCGGCGAAAACGTCTCCAGGTTAGCGCCCTCGCCGGACCGAGAGCAGCACAACGGCTACCTTCGACGGTACTTGGAGACCGGCGTCGGACGGATCATCGGTCAGCGCCGGGAAATTGTCGGACAACGCAAAGATGGGTCGATCTTTCCGGTGGATATACATGTCAGCGAGTCTCCTCTCCCGCGCGGGCGGCTGTTCGTCGGCATCGTGAGTGACATCACCCAACGCAAAAAGGCGGAGGAACAGCTCCGGAGGCAACAGGTAGAGCTCGCTGCCGTTTCGCGGATGACCACGATCGGCGGGCTGGCCACAGCGATCGCACACGAGTTGAATCAACCTCTTACGGCGATTGTAAATTATGCGAAGGGGTCGTGTCTACGCTTTTCCGCCGGCGAAGAAACTGCTCCCAACCGGCGCGAGGTGGCGAAAGTGATGGAGCTGATCGCAGACCAGGGCCTGCGGGCGGGCGAAATCATCAAGTCGCTGCGCAAGCTGGTCGGAAAGGCCGAGCCAAAGCAATCCACCTCTGATATCAACGAGGTTATCGACGAGGTCATCCAACTGCTTCGGGCGGACGCTCGGTTCCACGGCTCGATCATCGAGGTGTCTGTGGCCGACAACCTCCCCCTTGTCCTGGTGGATCGGATTCAGATTCAACAGGTTCTGGTCAACCTGGTGCACAACGCCGTTGAGGCGATGGCCGGCGCGGCGACTCCCGATCGTCGCGTGCTGATCACGGCCAACGCTGCCGGTGGCAACGCCGTCGAGGTGGCCGTGCAGGACTCCGGACCCGGGCTTGACGCGGACCTGCTCGCTCGCATCTTTGATCCCTTCTTCAGCACAAAGTCAGAAGGACTGGGCATCGGCTTGTCGATCAGTCGATCGATTATCGAGGCGCATGGCGGTAGCCTGACAGCCTCTGCCAATATTCATCAAGGGATGACCTTTCGATTCACCCTTCCTGTCGCAGATGGAGTCAATCAACATGGAGTCGAAGCCGACCGTATTTGTGGTTGATGATGATTCGGCCGTGCGCCATTCGTTGCGCTGGCTGCTTGAATCAGCCGGTCTCCTGGTCGAAACGTTTGAGACGGCGCAAGCGTTTCTGCAAGCCTATCACCCGGAGCGCCCAGGTTGTCTGGTGCTCGACGTTCGGATGCCGGGTCTGAGCGGCCTGGACCTGCAGGACCAACTGCAAGCGCAGCACATCACCTTACCGATCATCATCATCACCGGGCATGGCGACGTTCCCATGGCCATTCGGGCTCTGAAAGGCGGCGCCATCGACTTCATCGAGAAACCGTTCAGTGAACAACTTCTTCTGGATCGAATCCATCAGGGGATCGCTCTGGATGCCAAGCAACGGATAAAACACGCCCAACACACCGTCATTCAGGAAAAAATCGACCGCCTGACGCCTCGTGAGCGCGAGGTCATGGGGTTCGTCGTAGACGGCAAGGCCAACAAACAGATCGCGGCCCTACTGGAACGAAGCCAAAAGACCATTGAAATCCACCGCGCCAACTTCATGAGGAAAATGGAGGTGGACTCCCTGGCCGAACTCGTTCGGATCGTGCAGCCGCACCTCGACCACTCGGAGGATGCCTGACGCGACTTGCACGAAGGAAGCGCAAAGGAAATCTTTGCGGTAGTCTGATGGATCGACGTACCGGTGAAAAGAGTAGGTCGAGACCCTTTACTTCGTCGGAAGGGTTTGGGCGAAAACGCCGACGTTGGCAGCCAGCGAAACGCTCCATCGCAGCAGGTCGGTCGAGGGCATGGGCGTGCCGGGATTCCCAAAACGCACCTTGTGCAGAAACTCCCACGGATTATCGTTGGCGACCGTGCCGACGTAATCAGGATCGTTCGAATGTCCCAGATCGATGTCTGTGCCGTCCGAGCCGTGACAGGACTGGCACACCTGGCCAAAATCAATGCTTCCGCCCAGTTCGCTGCCGAGGAAGGCCCCCGATTCATCGATATGTTCGTCGGTGTCTACCACGCCTTCGAGGGTCATTTTGACGACGTCCCAGATGTCCGCGTCGCTCATGCCGAAGGCGTCCATGTCATGCCCGCCTGGAATATCCAGTGGACTTGCCTTGAGCAGATCGAACAGTTCTCGGGGAGTCCGCAGGGTTCCGAACACTCCGACGATGTCGGTGCGATGTTGCCCCGATCCATAGGCCCCGGCGAGCCCCTTGTAGTCCCACCCGTGACACTCCTTGCAGCGAAACGTGGTGCTGCCGGCTTGCAGGCCGATCCCCTCTACCTTATCCGTCGGGGGATAAAGCGGATGTTTGTCGAAAGGTGGGGAGAATTCGGGTTCAGGAGCGCCGTTGATTTTCCACCAGTTGTCGTAAAGGCCCCCGCCCCGAACGATATCCGCCAACACGTAGGCCGCCGGTAACGTGGCGGTAGGCCCCGAAAGAGCAATGGCAAACAACTCCACGTCACTCGGCGCCACAGTTTCGTCACCGTCAAGATCAAGATAGGGGCATTCGTCGTCAGAACTCGCGAACGACGCGTCGTAACACCTTTGAAACGCAGCCGCGTCGCGCAAGTCCACGTCGCCATCGCCGTCACTGTCGCCCGGGCGGGCATGGCCCAGGGTTGCGTGGGTCGGGTAGAAGCGTTCTCCGAAAAGAGCTCCGCCGTCGTTGATCGCCTGTGAAGCGACGAAGAGGGTGACGGGTCCGCGGTCCACGTCCGGGGCGGTCCATCGAACGGTATACTCGTAGGAACCGCCGTTGTCGCCCCACCGGGAGATCGAGTCGTCCACGCCGTCCGGTGTGTGGGTGACGTAGCTCGTGTTGAAACCGGAATCGGTGAACTGCGTATTCACGGCATCCAGGATCTGAAAACTGCCCAGATGCTCGAAGTCGCCCTCCGCGCTAATCTCGAACCCTGCACCGGCCTGCTCAACATCCGTAATGCGCACGGTTAGGTCATAGGCGGCGCCGGTCCGATATCGGCGCGGCGCGCCCAACAGCTCGACCTTTCCAGGCCCCAGGTTGAGCGGATGGCACGCGGTGCAGTTGCCTCCCCCGGTCGCGTAGCCGATCGGCCCGCCGGAAAGCCCGGAATCGGCCCCCGTCGAGAACGCCAGCGCAATCGTGACCCAAGAGGCTGCCGTGGCGGCAAGAGCCGCGCCCGCTGTGCGTCGGTACCCAGTCAATACGGGACTCCCCCCTGTATCTGGTCATCCACCGAACGACTACCCCCATATGCCCAGACCGGTGGATTTCGTCTGTCATGTGATCGTAGCCGCCCCACCGCCCGACTTCTACGCCAACATTTAGGTATCCGATGGTTCCGATACAGCATTTACATTTATTGTGCATCGCCATTTCGGGGAAATCGCCCGTAAATAACGGTCGTTGAGCCGCTACAGAAAAACAAGGCTTGCTCTAGTGCTCTGTCAGCGTTGCTTTGATGGGTTGAATCGGGCATTCTTGTCGTCTGGCGGGTGGTCCGCCGAGGCAAGGAGGCCTGAGATGAACCAGGAATACGTGG
>JADFMZ010000035.1 GCA_022563615.1 Planctomycetota bacterium | reverse complement strand
GACAAGTTGCCGTTAGCCAGGGGGAAGTCCTGATCGGTTCCTACCTGTTCCGCCGGACGAACGGGCAGTGGCAACAAACCAACAGGCTGACCGTAACGCCGAGCGGGTTCTTTAGATCGTCCGTTTCGCTCGACGGCGACTATGCCGTCTCCGGTATTTTCACCATCGCCTTCGTCCACCGGACCTGCGACGGGTGCGGAACGCTGCGCGAGTTCGCAACCGTGCAAAACTGTATGTACGCCGACGCCGCACAATCAGCGTCGTGCACCGCACTCGATTTTTCGGGCGACGGCAAGATCGATCTCGCGGATTATAGCGAGTTTCTGATCCTACTCGTGGGCCCATAGAGTGTCGCGCCGGGTGGCCTATGTCCAAAGGAGGCGGGCACTCTGCCGGCTGTGACATCGCCCCAAAACGGCAAACGGGGGCGAAGACTTACGTCTTCACCCCCGCGGTTGTCCCCCCCAGCCCACGTATCGTGTTACGGCGTTTCACGTCCGGGACCGAGCAGCGGACACGCGAAGAAGTGGTCGCCGTCGTTCATCTCCCCGTCGCCAGTCACATCAACCCACCATCGACCGCCGAGATACTCGGTGTCGCCCGGTCCGAACATCGTCGCAAGACCGTTGGCGTGGTTGGGGTTGAGCATTTGGAACGGTCCATGCTGCGGAAGCGGATCGGCTGTCACGATCGAGTCGTAATACAATCCCTGACTTACGACATAGATGATCGGTCCGTTGCCACGGCCGGCGTTGGCAATCGTTGCCGAAAGCGTAAACGCAGCCACAACAGCCAAGGCGCAGATAGCGCCCACGATACTTTGGTTCCTGGTCATGTTTTTTCTCCTGAACAAACAGATGTCTCGATCGACGCGCCGCCACCGACACGCCGTCGCCCGTGACGTCGGGAAAGACGGTCCTTAATCCCCTCCGTTCCGGGCGACTACCCTTGCGAAGACTCCACGCCTTAGAACCTATCCCATGAACCCTTGTGGCACCGGTTTTCAACCGGCGGCGCCGGTTTTCAACCGGTGAAACGCACGGGTTACAAACCCGTGCCACACTTTTTGGTATAGGCTCTTACGCGGTGACTTCATGGAATTGGTCGAACGGACAGGAGTTTTCTTACACGGATTTAGAAAGAATCTTCGGAAGCACGGTCGGCGATTACTCTGGCGATGCGGGTTCGAGCCTCGTCAGAGAGGCGGAAGGCGTCGTTGCTATCTGCGGATTCGAGAGCGAATCGTTGTTGAAGCGTCTCGCGCAGGAAAATGACCTGGCGACGGAACGGGCGGCACGAGCGACAGGAAACGGCGTGCAACCGGACGGCCCATCGCTCGACGGCCGGTAATTCCCGGTCCAGCGCCTCAGAAACGAGGCGCGTGGATTCCTCGCACTTCAGCGCCAGCAGCATTTTGATCGCCGACCAGGCCATCAGCCTACGCCCTTTCGTTTTTCGTGCATGAACCAGTTCTGTTCGAGGCACTTCCGTAGCCACATTCGGGCACGATGCAGCCTCGCCCCCAGGTTAGTCGCGGTGATGTCCAGAATCTTACATATTTGTCCCGTACCCAATCCTTCCACGTCACGAAGCGTAAACGCGCCGGAGACTCCGCCGGGTAGCTTGCCCATGCATTCATCCAAGACACGCCAGAAGTCCTGATTCGAAATGGATTCACATGCGTCTGCCGACCAGGCGCGGACTCTGCTCTTCCAGTGGCCGTGGCTGTCGAAAAACGCCGTCACAAACTCAGCCTTTTCGTTCGATTCGTCGGGCGGGAGGCTGCGGGATTGTTGCCGAAAATGATCTACGATTTTATTCTTGAGAATCCCCGTCATCCAGGTTCGTTCGGTTGCCTGGCCGGCGAATGTCTCTTTGGAGCGTATCGCTGCAAGGAACGTTTCTTGCACCAGGTCCTCGGCGACGGCTTGATCACGCACGCGAATCAGCGCAAAGCGATACAACGCGTCGCCGTGCAGATCGACCCACGCGCTGGGATCGGTCCGAGCTATTTCTTGTTCCGACATTTTTTCCCAGACGTCTGGAAAGATATCCAAGTGCCGTGTCGCGATGCAAGCGGTTCCCGGCGGCAATCCTTTCTGGCTGCCGACAAGAAGCAGGCCAAGACTACGGCAAGGCAAGTCGGCTGGCCACGAAGACCGCTGAACGGGGGAGTCTGGATCAGTGCCATGATTCTCTGTTCGCCTGCGCATAGGCCTAAATGGGAAATGTTGGTTCATATGATCTGCCGATCATGCGACGCCAAGAAGCCTTAAGGGTTGCAAGACGGGCAGTGGGCACCATCCTGCCAGATCCAATATTGGTGTGATTTGTTTTTCAAATGGAGCGCAACATTAGGGCATAGCGAAACCTATTGGATACTCTTTTCGTTTTGCACAGGAGCGGTGAACCGCAGTGTATGGCGACTACTCATTTCGCAATTGAAAAAAGAATAAGCAAGGTCAAGTTAACGCGATGGTTATTTGAAATTCTTCTTGACTTTGCGTGAACGATTTGTTAGATGGATTAAAGGCGTGGTTTTCAGGATGGATCAGTGATGGTCTTAGGATCCCGATTTCATTCGCGTTGATTCTTGGGGCGTAGATCGGGTTAGTCGTCGGATTTCAAGGGATCTGTTTTTCGGCGTCGGGGCCGAGTTCCCGGCGATGTGACTAAGGCTTCTTTCCCCTCCGGCCCGGCGTGCTTCGCCCTTTTTGGGCGGCGGTGCGTCGGGCTTATCATTGAGAGCGGGCTCGCTTCGCCCGGTAGCTGTTACGGTTGAGCGGAGCTAAAGCGGTCGCCTTCCGCCACGTGACGGCCGTTGACGTATTCATCCCAAGTCAATCGACGGCCGGAGGTGGGTTTGATTTCCAGAATGTGAACCCAACCGTCCCGGGCGGCGACGTAGCCTCGTATGTCGATCGTTCCAGGGGGGGCGCTCCCCATGGCGGAGAGTTCCACCGCACGGGCGCGGGTAATCAGCACCTTTTGTTGTGGGCCGCCCGGCGGTCCTTGAAGGGCTGTTGCTCCAGGCCAGGGAGTCAGGCCGCAGATGCGATTAGCCACTTCCCGCGCCGGCTGATCGAAGTCGATCCACCCGTCCGATTTCTTGAGCTTCGGGGCTTTGGTGACCTGAGACTCGTCCTGAAGAGCGCCCGGCGGAATCGCTTCGCCGGCAAAGAGATCCAAAGTCTCGCGGACGGCTTCGACGCCGATGGCTGACAGGCGATCGTGCAATTCGCCGGCTGTCTCCTGGGGCTCGATCGGGGTGGAGCGTGACAGCAGGATGGGGCCGGCGTCCATGCGTTGCCCCACGCGAAAGATCGTACAACCAGTTTGTTCTTCTCCGCGAACGATGGCCCAGTTGATCGGCGCCGCTCCTCGGAACTTGGGGAGCAGCGATGCATGAAGATTGATGAATCCCAAGGGCAGCGATTCCAACAATGAAGGCCCAAGCTTTTGCCCGAACGCGATCACCACGCCCAAGCGAGCCTCACGGTCACGAATCCCTGCGATCACCTCGGGCTCATTGACATCCGCAACCTCCCAGGTTTCGACACCGAGCGTGTCCGCAAGATCCGCGACATGCGTCCGAGCGAGGCGCCGCCCCCGCCCGCTGGGTCGTGCGGGTTGAGTAATCACCAACGCGACCTCGTGCCGGCTTTGGGCCAGCCAGCTCAACGTTGGACCGGCGAAGACTCCGGAAGCTAGAAAAACCAAGCGCATCGATCGATCCGAAATGACGGCGCCCATCAACGAGCGGACGCATAATCCTGCTTGAGCTGTTTGACCGCCCGCCGGTTTGCGATTTCATCCGTAGCTGACATGTTGTCGATAATCAGCCGGCCATCGAGGTGATCCATTTCATGTTGCCACACGCGGGCCAGCAGTTCCATGCCGGTCAACGAAAACGGGCGCCCTTTCACGTCCAGTGCGTCAATCCCGGCGCTCACCGGCCGCCGCATCGTCACGTTCACTCCGGGAATCGAAAGACAACCTTCCTCCTTTTCCCCGGAACCATTCATGTCGCGCAAGCGAGGATTCACGAAGATGATGTCATCCTGAGGTTCCCCGGTGGCATTGCAAACGAAGAGTCGCACGCCGACGCCGACCTGCGGCGCCGCCAGCCCGAGCCCTTTTCCTTCGCGCATGATTTCGAACATTCTGGCGGCCAGGGCGGCAACATCCGCGCCTCTGTGTTCGATCGGGACAGCCCGTTTCTTCAAGATCGGGGCGGGATAATAGACCAACCGAAGATCAGCGGTATTTCGGGGGATCATGGCCACCGTTCCGATAAGGTCGTGCGGTTGGGCCGGCCGACCGGTTGCGCACCTTGACACCCATCATGCCCTGGATAGTATGTCACAGCGATCGTTTGTAAAGGATTTACAGCAGGCAAGGTTGCGGCCCGGTGGACTCGTCCGATCGGGCCGTGCATGTTCGGACGGCCAGCCCCGGCTTTCGCGGATCGAAGTGTTCCGTTCCGCCGACCGCAGCGAACCCGGCATTTTGATCGCCCCAATGTGACGCACGATGGCCAAGGCACGCAATAGCGAAACCCCCGAAGCGAGCACCGATCCGAACGCACGTATCACGATTTCCGACGAAGACAAGTCCAAAGGTCAGAAGTGGTTCACGCGGGCGCGCGAGTTGGGGGAGAAGCGGCAGTTCGATTACGCCGTCGAATACTATGTCAACGGGCTGGAGTTTTGGCCTGACGCCGTCGAGGAAGCCTGCAAGCCACTGCATGGGTGCGCCGTCGCCCGACGCCAGACGGGCGGAAAGAAACCGGGGTTTAAGGATACCCTGCGACGGTCCATGAACGACAAGAACGTCAAGCAGGCGTTTCTCAACTCGTTATGGCTATTCGGTCGCGACCCGGACAGCCTCAATTATCTGGAAGGGGTCGTGAAGAATGCCAACCGTCTTCGTGCGGAAGACGTGGTTAAGTGGGTGGGTGGCGTGTACCTTCGCGCGCTGAGCGGCGTCCCAAAGCCCACGGTGAAACAGTTTCAATCTCTTACCCTATGGATGGAAGAACTTGGCGATCGGGCGGCCGCGCGCGGCGAGGAAACGTTCGGCGTCGAGGCCTACCAATTGGGCGTGGAAACCGTGAACGCATGGTCCCGCCGTTTCCCCAAGGATGACGCGGCGGAGAAACTGCTTCGCGGCGTTTCGACCAAGTTGACCATCCTGAAGGGCAAGTATCAGGACGGCGACTCCTTCCGTGATAGCATTGTTGACGCCGAGCAACAGAAGGAGATCCACGACCTGGATCGCTCCGTCCAGGCCGACGACCGCGTCGTCGAGTTGATCGCCCGGGCTGAAGCGGACTACAAGCAGAATCTGGATATGCCGGGCAAGTTTAAGGCGTTCGTGGACCTATTGTGCCGCCGTGAGAAAATGGAGGACGAGACCCGGGCCATCGGGCTTCTTCTCGAAGAACATCAAAAGAGCGATGACTATCGTTGGAAGCAATTGGCCGACGACATCCGAATGAAACAACTCGGGCGGAAGCTCCGCGAGGCGATCAAGACCGGAGAGGAAGCCGCGATCAAGGAGCGGCAGGTTGCCCAACTCCGCTTCGAGCTGTCGGTTTTTAAGGAGCGGATCACCAAATACCCGACGGACCCTCGGTTGAAGTTCGAGTACGCCGTGCGCAATTTCCGGGCCGGGCGGTTTGACGACGCCATTCCGCTTTTTCAAGGCGCCAGGGCCGATTCCAAGAATCGGGCGGCCTGCGGGATGTACCTCGGACGATGCTTTTTTCGCAAGAACTACCATTCCCAAGCGATTTCGACGCTTCAGGAGTCCATCAGCCAATACGAAGTCAGCGATAACGAGCTGGCCAAGACGATGCAATATTGGCTTGGGCGAGCCCAGGAGGAGGCCCGGGAAACCGAACCTGCTCGGAAAACCTACGGAATCCTGCTCCAACTGGACTACAACTACAAGGACGTCCGTGCTAGACTGGATGGCCTGGGGGACTAGAGCAAGCTCTATTTTTCTGTAGCGGTCCAAGGGCCGTTATTTCCGGGACATTTCCCCGAAATCGCGATTCACAATAAGTGAGAACGTTGTTGCGGTAAGGGCCGCTAGCGGGTAGGTTAGACGGGACGGAGACAATAGCTATGGCGAATCTGGCATCGGCCAAAAAGCGGATCAGACAGAACGAACGTGCCCGGATGCGTAACCAGGCGCGCAAGTCCAGGCTTAAGACTGAAACGCGGAGGTTCCTCGACGCGTTGCACGAGGGAGACCTGACCGGCGCTCAGGAGCAGTTTCGGGTTGTGGTCAAGAAGCTAGACCAGACCGCAGCCAAGGGGACGCTCCACGCACGAACGGTGGCGCGTCGGAAGTCGCGCCTCGCGCGACGGTTGAACGTAGCTTTGGCTGCCAAGTCGGGCTAGGAGCGGGTCCAAAAAGGGGGCTTTCCTGTCTGAGCCCGGACCGTTATTAAAGCAGTCCTCGCACCTGCAACCCCGTCGTTTCTTGAGATGGGGTTCATTCCACGTGCTTCGCTGCGGCGTATCCTCACGTTGAATCCTCTTCATCTCACCCTCTTATGAAATCGTCGAACGCGCACGCTTATGTCTCACGCGGCGGAGACAAGCTGGCAGCCGCGCTCGACCACTTCGGGTTGGACGTGCAGGGAAGAATCTGCGCGGACCTGGGAAGCCACGTCGGGGGGTTTGTCGATTGTCTGTTGCGTAGGGGGGCCGGTCGTGTCTATTCCGTAGACACAGCCTACGGGTTGTTGGCGTGGAAGCTGCGTAAGAACCCGAGCGTCGTGGTCATGGAGCGTACCAACGCGATGCACGTCGTGCTGCCGGAAAAGGTCGAACTGGTCACCGTGGATGTCGCCTGGACCACGCAATCCAACATCCTTCCCAATGTTACGCGGATGATGGTCGCATCTGCCAAGGTTGTCGCGCTCATTAAGCCCCATTATGAAGCCCAACGATTGGGCGCGGACGCATCGGCTGGGCCTCGCCCGGTCAAAGGCGTATTGCCCGACGAAGCAGTCGATGAAGTCGTGCTCGAAGTGATGCATCGAATGGCCAAGACGGGCTGGAGTGTCCTCGACCGGGTCGACAGTCCGCTGCGGGGCCACGGCGGAAACCGCGAGGTTTTCGCACTGCTTACCCGAGGAACATAAGCAGACAGGGCGGGATCAGATACGCGACGATTCGAGCCTTGCGACCGGGTTGTTCGCGACGTCCAGGCGTACGCGGACCGCATCCACTCCGCCTTGAGCTTCCAGGTTCCAATCCATTTGGACCCACCTTAAGATCAGTTGGGTTCGGCAACACTTTGGACGGCTCGAAGGATGCAGGAAAAGGTAGGATCGTATTTGGGCTTTGTCCGAGAGTGAGGCTTGAGCGTGCTTATTCCAAAATTCATCAAGCGATTGGTGCAAGCTGCGGGGCTTGAGCCACACGCTTTGAGGGCCGCGCGCCTGTTCGCCAGGCTATGGTGTTTCGGGTTTGCCCGGTATTGTCCAATCTGCAAGAGCCGGCTGAGATATTTCCGCCCCTACAAGATCCGTTTGAATGCCCAGTGTCCCGTTTGTCGATCTCTGGAAAGACACCGGCACTTGTGGTTGTTGTTTCGATCCAGAACCGATCTCCTCGACGGTGTGCCCAAGAAGATGCTTCATGTCGCCCCCGAACCGGCGCTGGCGCGATTGTTCTCCAAGATCCGAAACCTGGATTATCTTAGCGGTGATTTGGATTCACGCTGGGCCATGGTGAAGCTGGATGTCACGAAATTGCAGTTGCCGGACGACACTTTTGACGTGATCTATTGCAGCCATGTGCTGGAGCACGTACCCGAGGACCGTCAGGCGATGGCGGAACTGTTTCGCGTCATGCGTCCGGGCGGCTGGGGCGTGCTTCAAGTTCCCATCCTTCGAGAGACAACCTACGAAGACCCCGGCATCCAATCTCCCGAGGAGCGGCTACGAGCCTTCGGACAGTGGGACCACGTTCGCGTGTACGGAAAGGATTACCGGGATCGCCTGGAAGAGGTGGGCTTTTCCGTAACGGTCGATTCGATCGTGCGCGAGATGTCCCCGAGTGAACGAGAGTACATGGGTCTTCCCGAGGCCGAAGATGTCTATTTTTGTCGCAAGCCTCGCAGTCACGGGAAATCATGACACCGCGTGGGCTGGTGGCGGCGGTCCGTATAGATTAGAGTCTTTGCGGTCTTGTTCCCTTGGGAGGTTGAAAATGATGGTGGCTGGACGTTTCGGATTGTTGGTGTTGGCTTTCTCTTCGGTCATGCTGGCCGGTTGTCCTTTGAGGCCGGAACCGGGTGATAACGGTTCCGAGCCGGGCACGCTCTCGCCTCAGGTCCAACAGGCTGTGGACGACGTCGTCGCTCGAACGCAGGCCACGTTTCAAGCGCTGACCAGCTTCGTGGACGGCGTTAGTATTGACTTGGAGGTAGGCCAGGACGCGATCGGACAATGCCCGGTGGTCGAGGCCGATCGCCAGGACGGCGTCGTTTCGATCGTGCTGGACTACGGTGACGGTTGCTCGAATGAAGCCTATGACGATTCGACCGTCAGCGGCCGGATCCTGCTCAGCCTGGCGGTCTTAGACGAGCAGAGTCTGTCGGTCGTCTACGAAGACTTTGCCGTTGACGATCAGACCGTCGTCGGCGGTTTTTCACTGGAGTTGGATCGGGAGGACTTCGCCCGCAGGCTGACTGGCGATATCAACATCACCACCTCCGACCTGGGCTCAACCGACGGCACGCTCGACGTTGAGGTGCGCGTGGCTACGGTCACGATCACCGTTACAACCGCGAACCTGACGCTCTCGGACGAGTCGGATTCGTTCGACGTGGCCATCGAGGGCATCGTCATCAAGCCCAAGCGCGAAGATAATGGAAACTTCGTGCCCGAGGCCGGCACGATCAGCTTCGAAATCGCCGACGATGACGACCCATCGGAGTTGCTGGCGATCGTGATCGCCTTCGACGCCGAGTCCCCGGTGGATGGGACAGTGCAGATCAAGGTTGGGTCGTTGCCGCCCTTGGAATACAAATTGCCTGGTTTTTGAATCTTTGTCGTCGAAACTCAAGACGCGCCTCCCACGCGACGGGAATCGGTTTGTCTGAACCGCTGCGTTCGGGTGTTTCGCCATGTGGCTGCACACCGAAGCTCATTGGCATGGTCTGGATTCATCAATTATGATGACTCAGCAGGCCGGATGCCCATGTCGAGGCCATGGACCTGCCGCAGGTTCCCCCGGCTGATATCCCGTGAACGACGCAAGCCAACAAAACGACCGTAGCGTAATCCGGTGGATCGTCTTGGTGGTGGTGTTGATTGGCGGTGGCAGCGGCATCGCGGGTTTGCTCTACGCGAAGCGGGCCGAGCCTCCGCGCGACGCGATCGGCGCGTTGCCACCCCTGGTTGAGGCGATGGTCGTTCGCGCCGAGGACGTTTCCGAAAGTTTCGTCGGCTACGGGACAGTCCAGGCCGACCATGTTGCCCATCTGGCTGCTGAACTGCCCGCCCGGGTGGTCGAGCGCGTCGGCGACATCAAGTCCGGGTCCACCGTCCAAAAGGGCCAACCGCTTGTGCGGCTGGACGACCGTCAATACCGACATGAGTTGGATCGCGCGCAAGAGATTGTGGCCGTCGATCGGGCCGCTCTTCGAGAGCTTGCCGTCGAAGCGGCCAACCTCGAACAGATCATCAACACAGTCCGTCGAGAGCTGCGCGTGGTTCAGGCAGAAAAAGCGCGACTGACCAGCCTCATGGAGCGCTCCCTGGCGGCGGAAAAGGAATTCAACGTAGCCGACCTGGCCTATCAACAGGCACGAAGGGTGCTGCAGGAATATGAGCGCGAGGTTGCGAGCTTCGCCCCGCGTCGCGCCCGGTTGGAAGCGTTGATGCGAAGTCACGAAGCGGCGGCGGCTTTGGCTCAACTCAACGTAGAGCGATGCGTCATCGGCGCGCCGTTCGACGGCGCCATCCAGGCTCTTTTCGTGGATGTGGGGGATGCGGTGGCGGCGGGGTCCGTCGTGCTGACGCTGATCGATGCATCCCATGTGGAAGTACCGATCCAGCTTCCCGCATCCGTCCACGCCCGCATTAAGATCGGGGCGGCCTGTCGTTTGGAGAGCGAAGCTCTGCACGGCATAACCTGGCAGGGCGCTGTTGCACGTGTAGCGCCGTTCGTTGATCCTCTGACCCGCACTTTCGCCGCCTATATCCGAGTGGATAACGTTGGGCCGGGGCCACGGTTGGTGCCGGGATCTTTTGTCCGCGCCCATGTAGCAGGACCGACGTTTACAGACCGCCTCCTCATCCCGCGTGGCGCGATACGTGGTGGGCACGTTTTTGTCGCTAAGGGAAACGTCGCCCACCGGCGAGCGGTCCAGGTTGAGCGTCACATTCAGGACCGCGCCTTGGTAACCGGCGACCTACGGGCCGGGGATCGATTGATTCTGACTCATCTTCACGATCTTTCGGACCAGGCGCCGGTCAGGATTCACGAGCCGCAGGTCGTTATCCAAAGCACGCCATGAAGTTTCTCCCTCGTTTCAGCGTCCACAACCCCGTACTGATGAACCTGTGCATGGTCCTCGTGTTCGTCGCCGGGACGTACAGCGGATTGACCATCGTCCGCGAGATGTTCCCAGAGTCGAGGCCCCATCGGATTCTTGTCGCGACCGCCTACCCAGGCGCAACGCCGCGTGAAGTGGAAAAAGGCATCACGATCAAGATCGAGGAAAAGGTCAAGGACATCGAAGGCGTCGAAAAAATCGTCTCCACCATTACAGAAGGCAACAGCCGGATTCTCATCGAAATGGAGAGCGGGTTCGACGACCTCGATCAGGCGGTCAACGACGTGAAGGCGGCCGTCGATACGATTCTGCCGGAGGATTTTCCGGAAGAGGCGTTGGGAACCAGCGTCGTGAAATTCGAGCCGACCTGGCCGGTCATCGGGGTGGCCCTTTACGGCACAATGGATGATCGCGCGCTCAAAACGCTGGGCGAACGACTCAAGGACGACGTCTTAGAATTGCCGGGCGTTACGGAAGTCGTGTTGACCGGAACGCGCAAGGACGAAATCAGCGTCGAGGTTCGACCAGCCAGGTTGATCGAGTTCGGCGTGTCTTTGGTGGATGTCGGGCGGGCGATCGCAGCAAGCAATTTGGATCTTCCCGCCGGGCAGGTTCGCACCGCACAGGCCAACGTGGCCGTGAGAACGTTGGGCGAAAAGGACCGCGGGGAAGAGCTGTTGGATATCGTTATCCGCAGCGACCCGGATGGTCGGACCGTAAGGCTGCGTGACGTCGCCACGGTCGTGGACGGCTTCGAGGACGTGGAGATTGCGGGGCGGTATTTCGGCCAACCGGCGGCCAACCTCACCGTCTATAAGAAACCCGATCAGGATGCCATCGCCATTGCGACTTTCGTTCGCGCTCTGGTCGCCGGGAAAATGGGTGGTTCTCTGAAACGAACGTGGCTGGACCGGTTGCTGGCCGGCGGGTCGGGCGCCGATCCCGTGCAGCAAGTATACGACCGGGCCAAGGCCGATCCCTACCCGGCGGGTATCCAGGTCACCATCCATACTGACTTGTCGCGATTCATCGAAGGACGCCTCGACCTGTTGATGCGCAACGGTGCCTGGGGGCTTCTGCTCGTCGCCCTGTCCCTATTAGTGTTCCTGCACTGGCGCATCGCCTTTTGGGTAATGCTGGGGCTGCTCCTGTCGATCGCGGGTTCTCTCGTTTGTCTGCAGGCTTTGGGGCAGACGCTCAACATGTTCACGATGTTTGGATTGATCATCGTGTTGGGAATGCTCGTGGATGACGCCATTATCGTGTCCGAGCACGTGTACACCAAGCTGGAACAGGGCGTCGAGCCGAAGCTGGCCGCCGTGACCGGCACGCAGGAAGTCACCTGGCCGGTCGTTTGCGCCATCCTGACGACGATCGTAGCGTTCATTCCGCTGATGTTTATCGAGGGGCAAATCGGGGATTGGACCGGCGTGCTGCCCGTGGTCGTGTGCGTGGCGCTGATCGTATCGTTGGTCGAAGCGTTGACCATTCTCCCCGCGCACCTGGCCCACAGCATGCCTCCTCGGAATGAGATGGATGACGATTCTTCAAGGCGGGCCAAGGGCGCGCTGCGCGGATGGGTTGCGCGTGTACGCAAGGCGCAGTCGCTTTACGTACGGCAACGGCTCATCGTTGCGTATGAAAAGGTGCTTCGTGCGACTTCGGAGCATCGTTACGTGACGATGGCGGCGTTGCTGTCCTGCCTGATCGTCGTGTCCGGCGTTGTAGCCGGCGGGCATGTCCCGTTCGTGTTCCTGCAGAAAATGGACACGGAAAACCTCCAGGTGAGTCTCAAGATGGAGGTCGGGACGCCCATCGACGCGACGCAGGCGACCGCCGCCATCATCGAGCAGGCCGTGATGGACCTGCCTGAAGTGCGCACCCTCTACACGCTTGTGGGAAAGCAGCTTGACGATGAGCAATCCCCGACCGCACCGCAATCGCACGTCGCCCAACTGTTTATCGAGCTGGCCCCCAGCGAGCAGCGCACTCGAACGAGTGACGAGCTTATTCGAGTGATTCGGGAAAAAACGAAGGATCTGCCCGGCGTGCGAGGGTTAAGGTTTACCGCCATGGACGGGGGGCCGGTTGGAGCCGCCATCCATCTCGACATCAGCAGCCCGCGAACGGAGGATCTGGTCACGGCCTCGAAGGAGATTCGAGATCGTCTGGCCACCTTCAGCGGGGTCTACGACATTGTGGACGATTTTGGCGCCGGTCGGCGAGAGGTTCAGATTGAAGTCTATGAGGCCGGGCTGGCGTTGGGGCTGACCAATCAATCGCTCGCCGCCCAGATTCGCGCCGCATTTTACGGATACGAAGCACGCAAAGTGCAGCGAGACAAAGAAGATGTCAGAATCATGGTTCGCTTTCCCCCGGAACATCGAAGGCGGATTTCCGACATCGAGTCGATGCGTGTGGCTACGCCGGCCGGCCACCTTGTGCCATTGACCGAGGTCGCCCGGCTGACCGAGAGCACGGGATTCGCTTCCATCAAGCGAAAAAACCATCGACGGACGATTACCATAACCGCCGACGTGGATACCGCCATCACGGGCGCCGGACCCGTGATCAATGAGTTGACCGAGCAGCTTTCCGATCTTGCCAACCGATACCCCGGCATGGTGTTCGAATACGGCGGGCAGAAGCTCGAGCTGCAAAAAGCCGTCTCGTCACTCAAAAGGGATTTCCTGGCGGCCTTGATGATGGTGTACGTGATTCTGGCCGGCCTGTTTCGTAGTTACCTTCAACCCATCATCGTCATGGCTGTGATTCCGTTAGGCGTGATCGGCGCCGTCATAGGTCATTATCTGATGGGCTATCCGCTGACGGTTTTGTCGATGATCGGGCTGGTCGCACTATCGGGCATCGTCGTGAATGATTCCATGGTGCTGGTCGTCTTTATCAATCGCCTGATCGCAGAGGGCACACCAGTCTTCGATGCGGTTATCGAAGGTGGAAAGAGCCGCCTGCGCCCGATCCTGTTGACCACCGTCACGACCGTGCTGGGCATCGCCCCGCTTCTGACCGAGCAATCCTTCCAGGCCAAGTTCCTTATCCCCATGGCGATTTCCATTGCCGCCGGCATCATGTTCGCAACGCTCCTGACACTTGTGGCTGTGCCGGCGCTCTTTTTGATCCTGGACGACATCAAGCGGATTCCGCTAGCCGTCGCGCGTCGCGCAATCGGCAAATCCCCACAAACGGCTACCGCACCCACTTCCAATCTATAGGCCCCGTCGCAAACGGCGCCTTCTCTTGCGGCGCGATCGTTCTGGCCGTGCGGAACCGGTTCGTAGTTCGTAGGGTCCGCCGTGCGGACCAGCGCCAGCCGTAGGGTGCATCTTGATACACCTTTCCCGTCGTTTCGGATGTGCAAGCGCGCAACCCGGTGCATTGAAATGCACCCTACAGGACTTGGCGTCACACCAAAACGGGTCAACAGAACAAATGGTCTCGCAGTAACCTTCGTCGTCGAATTAGTCACGCAACACCCGCAGCCTGTGCGAGCGGGTGCCAGGTGCAGCACCGACAACCTCCACCTTGGCAAACTCGATCCTGCCTCCAGCAAAGTCGCCTTCGCCGGCTGAGAAATCAATCCGGGGAAAGAACCCGGCCGACAGCGCGGCCCCGGTCCCGGGATCCTCACCAACGACGTTGAGGGCATCGAGCGTTCCCGCCCCGTTGATAGTCACTTCAACGCTAGCCACGCGGACCGGAGTTTCG
>JADFMZ010000034.1 GCA_022563615.1 Planctomycetota bacterium | reverse complement strand
CCGAGGAACAAGCGGAAGAAGAAGCGGGCATTTTTTCCCTACCGAGACCCCGACGACGATCGCCTCACGTACCCCATCGAAAGCCTTACACACAATCAGATTCGCGATGCCCTGGCCGCCTGGTGTCGAGCTTGGCCCTTGGGGCGGGTTGGCCGTAAACGTCTGCTGGAGCACGCCGCATGGCAAATCAGCTACACCCGAAACCACAACGCCACCGCCAAAGCCGGTCATCGCAAAACGACGCTCAAGAAGCCACGAAAACGCGGCATCGATGTGGACCGAATACGGACTTGTATCGGAAGTGACTTTGCGCTGTAGTGTTAAGTGCCACCGTCACGCGTCGTTCAGTGGCACACGACAACATGACGCTGCCCGTTTCCCCCCCGCTTAATCCGCCATTGGCTATTCGTCGCAGATTTTCGTTTACGCTACATCCACCAGATCAATCGCATCACGATACCGCGCGATGAGCGCTCGCTTTAGGGCCGCATGCTTTGGACTCTTCAGGTCGCCGTCGCGGCGCAGGATTGCCACGGCGTCGTCCCGGGCGCGCTCGAGCAGGTCGAAGTCGGTGACCAGGTCCGCCACCTTGAATTCGGGCAGGCCGTGCTGCCGCGTCCCGATCAGCTCGCCCGGCCCGCGCAGGCGTAGATCTTCTTCGGCGATCCGAAAGCCGTCCCCGGTTTCGCATAAAATCCTGAGGCGGTTCGCGGAACGCAAAGATGATCTTTGCGCTACCCCGGCCGACTCGGCAAACAGCAGGCAGTACGACTTCCTGCACCCTCGACCGATGCGGCCACGAAGCTGGTGTAACTGGCTCAGCCCATACCGCTCGGCGTGATGGATTACCATCACCGTCGCATCCGGCACGTCCACACCCACCTCGATCACCGTGGTGGACACGAGCACTTTGATCCGGCCGTCGCGGAAGCGTTCCATGACCTTCGCCTTGGCCGTCGGCGTCATGCGACCGTGCAGCAAGCCCACCGAAAACCGTTTCAAGATCGTTCGTGCGAGACGCTCGGCCTCGGCGGTGGCGGCCTTGAGCGGCAGGGCATCGGATTGGTCAACCAATGGATAGACGATGAACGCCTGCTCGCCCAGGTCGAGGCGGGAGCACACAAACTCCCAGGCCGCCTCGACCTCTTCGGGTGGCACCAAACGCGTGACCACCGGCTGACGATTCGGCGGCAGGCCTCGAATCGTTGAGACATCCAGGTCACCAAACAGGGTCATGGCCAGCGTTCGCGGGATGGGGGTCGCGGTCAGCACGAGGGTATGGGGGCAAGAAGAATCTTTGCTCTCCCCTTTTTTCCGCAGACGCCCTCGCTGCGATACGCCGAAACGATGTTGCTCGTCAATGATGACAAGTCCTAGATCTCGAAACCGCACGGTCGGCTCCAGTAAAGCATGTGTGCCGATCAGCAGATCCACCTTGCCCGCTTGTAGCGCCTGCAGCAGGCTCGCGCGCCTGGACCGAGCCGTTGAGCCGACCAAATACCCGATGCGCACACGACTTTTCTCCAAGTATTGTTCGACCTTGGCGCGATGTTGCGCCGCGAGCACTTCGGTCGGCGCCATAAAGGCCGCCTGACGCCCGTTTGCAATAGCGGACAGTGCGGCGTACACCGCCACCGCCGTCTTGCCGGCGCCGACGTCGGCCTGAAGCAAGCGGTTCATGGGTTGGACCCGGGCCAGGTCCGTGCGAATCTCGGCAATCGCCTGGTTCTGCCCGGCGGTCAAATCAAACGGGAATCGTCGGCGGATGCGGCGGTCGATTTCGTCGGTGGTGATGATGGGCTTCGTTTCGAAACCAGTCTTCATTCGCCGCCGGGCCAATTGCACCGCTAGCTGGCACAACAGCAGCTCATCATAGGCTAACCGGCGGCGCGCCACCGACACATCCTCAAGCGACGTCGGCTGGTGATAACGCAGAATCGCGGTCCGGCGCGGAGGCAAGGAACGACGCCGGCGGATGGACTCCGGCACAAAATCGACGACGGCCTCAACCGCCTCGTTCAGAATCCGATTGATGATCCCCGCGATCCACTTGCTTTGCAGCCGCGATGTGCCGGGATAAACCGGCTCATACCGATCCTGATCCTGCGCAAGTGCGTCCGCGTCTTCCTCAAGGATCGTCGTTTGGGGGTTGGTCATCAGGGCCAGGTCGTGATCGACTTCGACCTTCCCGGTCAGCCGAACGATCTGCCCGTTGTGGAGCTTGTCCACCAGGTGTGGCGAGTGGAACCATCTCACGCGGCATTGACCGGTGCCGTCCACCAGTTTGGCGGCGCAGGTCAGCCTGGCGAAGGAGCCTCGAACGCGGAATCGCTCGAGTTGCCCGACGATGGTGGCCACCCGGCCGTAGTCGAGCGATCCGATTGGCTGGGATCGCGGCCTAAGCTCGTGGCGAAATGGGAAATGCTCGATGAGGTCGCCGACCGTGCGAACGCCCAACGCGGCGAACTCACGCGCTCGAATCGGGCCGACGCCACGAACATACTGCACCTCAGCGTCCAAGCTGATGCGGTTCGACACGACCCCGACGGTCATCCTTTCGCTGAATAGACTACGGGATCACCAGGCGCTGCCCGACGCTGATTCGGTTCGGATCGCTGATGCGCCCCCGGTTGGCTTCATAGATTTCCTTCCAGCGGCGCTGATCGCTGTAATAGTGCCTGGCCAGAGCGTAAAGCGTATCGCCTTTGCCCACCGTGTGGTACTGGGCCAAGCCCACGTCGGGCGACAATCCGAAGTCGGTTGGTGCGGGATAGTCGGTCATCGTGACCGCCGGCTTGTAGCTTGGATAGGGGTCGCTTCTGGCGGAGGCCGGCTCCTGAACAGGGGCTGTATACTCATCCAGGGAGCTAAACGCCAGTTCCTGCTGCACCGCTGGTTTCTTCTGAAACAGGGAACAACCACTCAAGACCAGAACCAGGGAAACCGCCGCGAGACCTGTCGCGTTCCTTCGCATCACTTGAACCTCCTGCCGCAAAATAGGGGTGAATAAACTACAGATCCCATCTTACTTGCGTTGCCCACATTGTCAACTGAATTGGTAAAAGATGTTTTTCACAGGCGACGCAAACCCAACTGCTCAACCGGGTAGGTCGGGCTCGGCCCGACATCGGCGGACAGGATGACGTTCCGTCGGGCAGAGCCCGACCTACGCTTTGGACACGAAGGGCAGAGTCCGACCTATGCTTTGGACACGAAGCGCTTACCGGGCGATCAGTTCTTCGATTCGTCCTCGAATGGCCGCCAACGCGCGGCTGCGGTGGCTGATTCGATTCTTTTGCTCGGCGGGCATTTCGGCGGTCGTCATGCCATACTGCGGCACGAAAAAGTGGGGGTCGTAGCCAAAGCCGTTACAGCCGCGTGCCTCATCGACAATCAGTCCCTCGAGCACGCCGGAGGCGGTCGCCAGAATGCCGGTAGGATTGGCCAGCGCCATCGTGCACCGGAATCGTGCCTTTCGCTCCCCTGGCTCAACCCCGGCAAGCTCCTGGATCAGCTTGGCGTTGTTGGCGGCGTCATTGCGAATCTCACCGGCGTACCGCGCCGAATGCACCCCCGGCGCGCCGCCAAGCACGTCCACTTCCAGCCCGGAATCGTCCGCCAACGTCCAGCAGCCGGTCAGCTTCGCGTAGTGCAACGCCTTGCGTCGCGCGTTGCCTTCAAACGTGTCGGCGTCCTCCACGGCCTCGGGCAGATGAGGATAATCCTTCAGCCCCGTAAGACGGACCGACAGCCCCTCCAGGATTGAACGTACTTCCCGCAGTTTCCCCGGATTGGTTGTTGCGATCAGGAGGGTGTGATCGTCGGTTGCCACTGCCAAAGGCCTTATCCACGGCGGTTAGCGCACCGTCACGCATCATCTTGTGGGTGTGCCACTGCTCTTGAGCAGTGCACAAAATACATGCACTTCACGAAAACCCCATGGACACTGCTTGCAAAGCAGTGGCACACAATAACAGGAACTTGCCCGTCACCCAAAAAAGAGCAGTGATAGCGCACTAGGGGCGCTTTGGAATTTCGACCAGCCGCGACGGAACCGGCACGCTCCCGCCCTGGGGGTTCTTGACGCGAAGGATCGCACCGTTGAGGAGATTGTATTGAAGAATCTCTTCGCGTTGTAGAGCCAGCACCTCGCTGCTGTAGTACGTCAGCCCGTCGGACCGAGTGATTACCGCGTCCGGGCCGAACGCTCCAACCGTCACCACGCTTGAGGCCATGCTGTGGTGGTAATAAGCTTGATAGTCCTGTTCTCGCAGCAATGCGCAAAACTCGGCGGCCGCCCTCTTGTATTCACTGAAATCATCGGTCGGCTCGAAGACGCCCACCTGCAGGGAATAGGTCGCGTTGACGTTCCGCAAGTCCCACTCCGGATTGCCCACGTCCGGGGTCGGCATCCGAACCAGCATGGCCAGGAGAAACAGGCGCTGCCCCGAGTCCGTCCCGAGTTCTTTGAGCAGATTCAGGTCTTGGCGCGCCCGAGCCGGCATGGAGCGCCGACCCGTCTTGGGATCTGTTCGGCGGGAAAAAGTGCTGTAGTACAGTCGGGCGAATCCGTCCGAGCTATCCCGTACGAATACGTCCTGAGAACGGATGCCGGGCGTTCGCTTCAGGGTCTGAGCAATCTGCTCGATCCGCGAAAGGTTGTCAGGCCCCGCCAACTGCACACAGAGAATCGTCCAGGCAGCACCCTGGCGACCGAAGAATGATCCCCCCCCACCGACCCCAGAACTGCTGGCACAGCCAGCCAGCAGAAGGAGGGCCACACTTCCACACAGAAGCTGCGGCAAAACCGATACGAACGATTGGCAACGCAAAGCTCTCAGCCCTCGTGCTCCCGGATTGCGCCGATTAGACATACGTCCAACCCCGTTCCCTCTATTTTCTGCTGCAGTCATGATTCATGTTGCGAGCCGGCGATGGCCGAGGGAGGGCGAGCCTCCCGGCGAGCCGTCGCCACTGCTTTCAAACAGTGCCCAATGATGGTTTTCGTGAAACTCGTGCAGTTTGAGCACTGCTCAAGAGCAGTGGCACACCTGCAAAACGACCCGTGACGCTGCACGAGTCCGTATGCGGCGATGGCGTCCATCCCAAACCTGGTCACGTTGTTGGAGGCCGCAAACGCTTGCGCATCGCCTTTTCCTGCATTTCGATCAACTGCTTGATCCCGCGCGACGCCAGACGAACAAAGCGATCCAAATCCGACCTCGTGAACGTGGTGTGTTCCGCCGTACCCTGAACCTCAACGAATCGCCCCGAGCCGGTCATCACGATATTCATGTCCACGCCAGCCGCCACGTCCTCCTCGTAATCTAGATCAAGCAGAACGCGCCCGTTGACCAAGCCGACGCTCACGGCGGCCACCGCCTCACGCACCGGTGACGCCTTAATGTGTTTCCTACGAATCGCCGTTCGCACGGCGTCGCATAGGGCTATGTATGCCCCGGTTATGGCGGCTGTCCGGGTACCTCCGTCGGCCTGGAGGACATCGCAATCCAACAGGATTGAGTTCTCTCCCAACGCTTCGAGATCGACAACAGCGCGAAGGGACCGCCCGATGAGTCGTTCAATTTCGCGCGTCCGTCCGTCCACGCGCATCCGGTTGCGCCGACGCCGCTCGCCCGTTGCACCGGGCAGCATGTCATATTCCGCTGTGACCCATCCCTTGCCCTGTCCCCTTCGCCATGGGGGCACAGAAGCCTCCCAGCAAGCGGTGCACAATACAATCGTCCGGCCCGTGCTAATTCGCACCGACCCGGCGGCGTTGTCCGTATATCCTCGGATAATCTCAAGGGGCCGCAATTCGGCGGCCCGCCGTCCATCGTGTCGCGCCAAGGTCAAGTCTCCCAAAATCGGCGTGCTCTCTCCGATCACGCCTGTATCTTATCATCCGTCTGAAGGGCATCCAGACAGCGCTGCGATCGCGGTCCGCCGGCCTGAAACGTCAAATCCCGACTCGTTGGACCTGTCAAGGCCAGCGTGATCCACAACGAGTCTTCCGGCATGGCGGATCGAACCCGATCCGCCCACTCCACGACGACGACCGAGTCAGCCCGCATCAACTCATCAAAGCCCAGCGCGAGCAGTTCAGCCGTGTCGCGAAGGCGATAAGCGTCCACATGATACAGGGTGAGCCTTCCGTCGTATTCATGGATCAGGGTGAAAGTCGGGCTTGTGACGGATGAACCCATACCCGGCGCGTTGCCGGCGGCGATGCCTTTGACAAGATTGGTCTTGCCGGCGCCAAGCGGGCCGACCAGCCCGATGGTCAGTTCGGCATTGAGGCATCGGCCAAGAGCTTCCCCAAGGGCAAGCGTACTTTCCACTGATGCCGTGGACCAGGTGGCGTCGTGTCGCGTCGCCGTCAATGCACGAACCCTTCAGGCTTGAGTTGGCTCAGGGCTCCATCGGCGCCGCGCATCTGAAGGTCGGACGCCGCTATCCTTCCCACCGGGTACAGGGATAGACCTTCCACGATGGCATCTCCCGCGACGGCCATCAGCAGTTCATAATCCTCTCCGTCCGTCAGGGCGTGTTTGATCGCCGGGCGTCCATCCTCGCCGGCCAATCGCTGAGCGTCGTTACTAATCACTGATTCGAGCAAGGGCTCGTCGAGAATCGCGCCGACCCCCGAAGCCCGACACAATCGCCAAAGGTCCAGGGCCAAACCGTCGCTGATGTCGATCATCGCGTGCAGTCGATCGCCCAGAGCCTCGGCAACCGTATGGGCCTCGTGCACACGCGGCGTGAAGGTAAGGTGCCTTCCGAGAGAACTCCCTCCGAGTCGACCGGTCACATAAAGTGTGTCACCGCTTTGGGCTCCCGATCGCCTCACCGGTTCGATGTTCTGATATGGAACGGCCGTGATGGCGACATCCACGGCCAGCGATTCATCCCAACTGGTCGTATCGCCTCCGACAAGGACCGCATCGTATTCCCCGGCCATTGAGAAAACCCCTTCGAGAAGCTCCTGCGCCTCTGCAAGCGTTCGGGATCGGGGCAGAGCGACGGAAACGGTGACGGCGACGGGGCGGACAGCCATGGCTGCGCAATCGCTCAGTGAACATGCGACCGCCTTGCGACCGATCTGCGTCAACCGATGCCGTCTCGTGTCGAAGTGCACGCCGTCGAGCAGCAGGTCGGACGAGACGAGGATTCGGCCCGAGGGTAGATCCAGCAGGGCCATGTCGTCGCCGATCCCCAGCTTCACCACGGGGTGATCGCAGGAGCGCCGTCGAAGCCACTCCATTAGTTCCAGCTCGTACGAGGCCGTCATTCCGACATTCTAGAGCAAGCTCGATGTTTCCTGTAGCGGTCCAACGACCGTTTTTTTTTTCGAGAGATTTTTCCTAAATTGCATTACACAACACATGAGAACTCCGCAACGTCCCGTTTCACAAGCTCCACAGAACACTACGAGGCTCTTACCCTTGCCCGACGCGCATCGCATACGCGGGCAGCACCGGGCTTCCCATCCGTCTGCCGGGCAACACGATGAGGAAAACCCACGTAGGCTAGTGCCGTGCTTCACAAATCAAACGACCATCCGAGCCGCAAGACCATGCGATCGGACGCAGCCGTGGCGGTTTGACCTGCAAAATCCATTTGTTATGCGATGCCGAAGGTCACCCGTTACGCTTTCACTTGAGCGCAGGACAGACGCACGAATCGACCGTGTTGGATGAGGTGTTGGTCGGCGAGGATGGACAACTGATGGATGCGAACGGGAAAGCGGTAGCCTGGCCAGTCGCGTTGGCTGGCGACAAAGGGTATCGCGCCGATTGGATCGATGCCCATTTGTTGGCACTGGGAATCGAGCCGGTGATTCCGTCCAAGGAAAATGAAAACCGTGATTCACGATCGGTAGTGTTCGATCGTGAGGCGTATCGCGAACGCAATATCATCGAGCGTCTGATCGGCTGGTTGAAATAATGCCGACGCATCTTCTCGCGGCTCGAGAAGACAGCCAAGAATTTCGGAGGCATGATCAAAATGGCGTTCATTCAGGGCTACCTGAAATTGCTCGCATCATGAAGGCTTCCGACAGAGCCTAGAAGTGCCGAATTCAGGGAACCCCCCTTTTTGGGGCTCTAAGCACGTGCAAGGCCCAAGGATGACCATCCGTCACATGTGCGGCAGTACTGCGCCCCAACGGGCTGTTGAAAACCTGTAGTGCCGCCTACCGGGGGCGACCCCACGATCGCTCCAAGGCTTTGACAGCCGAGTCTTGCGTAACGCCTACTCACCGCCGCCGCGGTTGCCGTTTTGGCCGAAGACCAGCTCCAACATTCTCAGGATGGATTCTTGGTGGGCATCCACGTCGACGACTTCCAGATAGTTTTGGATGGCGTTGAAGGCGGTTTTCGCGCGCTGCTCACTCTTGAAATGAAGGATGATCTCGGGGTCGCCGGTCGGATTGGAGATTCGCAAGGCTGGCCCGTCAATCACAGCCGCCGATGGTTCCAGTCGCGGTATCGATTCCACTAGTACAACCTCAATCCACACACGGCTACGAGACCATGTCGTCGCAACACCGCGCAAGGGCATTGGAACGATTCGGTTATTCATCGGGGATGTGTCCCGCGCGACGTAGCAAAAACTTCGGCGGGGGCGTCCGCCCGCGAAGGACCTTTCCGGTTATCGAACGACGGCCGATAGAGATGGCTGGTCCCCGCTTGGGGTTGGGCTCCAAACGGTTATCGGAGACCATGACGAGGACCGGTAAGGGCCTTTCCAAAAAAAGTGTGGCACCGGTTTTCAACTGCTTGGTTGAAAACATACTTGGGCGGCGCAGGGTTAACGATGAACCGTGTACGCAACAGCTTTGAGGATGGCTTCGAGCTTCTGAGCTGTCGGCTTGCGCGCCGCGAGGCTCGCACCGGTCCGTCGCTTGATCGCAGAGAAAACCGACTCCACATGCCATCGCTTGCCGTAGCGTTTGGGGAGATTCGCGCAACGCGCGCGGTCCACGCCTCCAATCGCGCCGTTTGCGCTGCGAACAATCGGCGGAATCCACGCGCGAAATCCCTGCCCGCGACACCAACGATGATTCCGGTGCGAATCGTAACCAGCGTCGGCCAACACCTCGTGAATCAAAACGCCATTGGCTTGCGCCTGTTTGACTGCCGGAACCAAGCAACGCGCATCGCCATGCGGTCCGTCTCGTGCTTGAACCGAAGCGACCAACTGCGATCCGACCGTGGCCGCAAGCGTCATTTGAACATATCCCTTGCGTTCGCGACCGCTGCGGGCCACAAAGTGCGCGCTGGCCGAGCTCACCGACAAACCTGTCGAATCGACAGCCAGCGTCGTTTTCTTGTGCCCAACCACCTCGATGACAGCCGCCAGCATCGCCTGCAATTTCTTTTCCGTCAGACGATCGCGGGCGAAGTAATAGAGCGTCGTGTGATGACAAACCGACTTGATTCCGAGAATCTCGCGGATCTCCGGCATCACCTCGAGCATCTCCACGATGCGACGATAATCGCATCGCAGAATCGTCTTGAGCACCATGCAAGCGGCGAGCTGCGCCTGAGTGTACTTGTGCGGCGACTTGATGTGCGAATAGGGATCCGGGAACGCTTTCTTCGCAACTTTGATGGCCATCCTGGCCGTGGCGGCGATCGAGTTCGACTTCTTTGTCATACAACATGTTTCGGCACATAATGGGTCTTTTCAGCAGAGCAGTTTGTAACCCGTGCGTTTCACAAGTGGAAACCCGGTGCCACCGGTTGAAAACCGGTGCTACAAGGGTTAGTGGGATAGCTACTATGTCAATTTGTCGCCGGATGATCGGGGGCGGGAATCCCTTGCCCGGTGATCGTGAACGAGTTTACAGGTGGTTGCGTTATGGATCCCAGTGGCGGCGCGGACCAATACCTGATTGAGCAGATCAGCAGCGGGGCTGAGTCCGCCTGGCGGCAATTGATCGAACGATTCAGCGGTCGGCTGCTCGCCTTTGCCCGGGCCAGAACCAACAGCCTGGCCGACGCGGAAGACCTTGTGCAGGAAACGTTCGTCGGATTCCTGCAGTCGCTGAGTCACTTCGATCCAACGCGCTCCTTGGAAACCTACCTGTTTACGATTTTGCGCTACAAGCTCTACGACCTGCTCCGACAGCGTAAGCTGCCGATCGTGGCTGAGCCGGCTGACGCCGAGGGATGGTGGGATCGTATCGTGCCCGGCTCGTCGGAAACCCCCAGCGGGATTGCCGCCCAGGCTGAGGTGCAACGCGAACAGGAGCAACTGCTCGGCCAGATCCTCAAACAACTCATCCACGAGCACCGCGACCGCGATGCCTTTAGCGACCTCCAGGTGATCGAGCTCATTTTCTTTGCCGGAACGCGAAACCTGGACGTAGCCGATCTTCTGAACATGGATCAAAAAAACGTGGCCGGTATTAAGTTCCGGGCTATCCGGAAGCTGCAAAAATACTTGGCCCAGCGCGATCCGAAATCATTGCACTGCCTTGAGGATGCTGATGCCGACATCGCCGTGGCGCGCGTGTGGCGGGACCAGCGTTTGACCTGCTTGAAGCGCAGCACGCTGGGCTCCTACCTGCTCGGTGTTCTCGATGAACCGTGGCAGGGCTATACGCAGTTTCATCTGGATGTGGTCGGATGCCCGATGTGTGTGGCCAACCTGGCTGACCTGGAGGCTGAAGAGGATGACCAATCCGTCTCCACGACGGAGCGAATGTTTGCGTCAAGCGTAGGCTTCCTAAGCCGGGGAACGAACACGTGACTCGCCGGGGATCTCGGCCACGGCGCGCACAAAAAAACCGCCGGGATGTACATCCCGGCGGATCGTTTCACAATGTAAGTGTGGACGCTCGCAGAGCGATGCTGAGCTAGCGGATGCGCCGGCGAATCCCGCCGACCAGTCCAAGACCCAGCAAGCCAAGCATGGCCGCTCCGGGTAAAGGCATCGTCACGCCGGAGATTCCGCCAAGCTCGACAAACTCTTCCCAGGTGATCGCAGGGGGCGCGAGGAAGTCCCAACTTGAGCCGTCCCACAGGGCTGCCGCAGCCTGATAGTTACCTGAGTCGTCCGAGGCGAAGAGCGTCAAGATGAATGACTGACCCTCTTTGTCACCCAGAAAATGCGATCGCCAATACAAATCGTTCGTCAAGTCGCCGGTCGCCGCCGTCAGGATGGGTATGGTGCCCACCTCGGAGTAGCTGTCGGGATTTCCGTCGATCGTCGTGAAATCCCAGCCCGGGGCTTCGAAGCCGGACGGCCCGTCATCACCGAGCGTCGACATGAGCACAATCCCAATATTGGTGAACGCTTGCGCCGACCCGAAGTGGAAGGCTTGGTACCAGCTTGACGCGTCTTCGGGATCGTTGATCGCCTCAAAGGTGAAAGTCGACTCCTGCGCCGCATCAATGGTCGATGTCTGATTCGAGCTTGGCGGCTGCGAGATTCTATTCTGCCAGACCACGTCGGCTTGGGCGGTCGACAGTACCGGAATCGTGACCAATCCAAGCCACGCCAACACCCCTATCCGTTTTACATTCATCATCATCAATTCCATCCAGCGAGATCAGCGATCAGGTGCTTACCAACTCTCTGTATTTTCAATTGCTCCACTTGGAATCATTCCGCCAATCACCAACTCTCATACTAAGGCCAGGGCGGTGGTGTTGCAAGGCGGAAAAGGAGAAAACTTTCACTATTGAGGAAATTTTACGTCCTATAATATATGTGCCGATAATAGTGGGATGGCTATTTCCAGCGAAAATACTTTATTCGGGCGCCAGGGACCGAGAAGATCGGCGGTCAACGAACCCATCGCCGGCCGTACGTCAACCCTTCACATATTTTCGCCACGCTTCCCTGAAGTCGTTCGGTCTCAGCACCTCAATCCCACATCCGTTTCGCGCAAATTTTTTTGCGTTTTTTGGTTGTGATTGATCGTTGCCGGGTTTGCGAAAGGGGCAAGGGCCAAGTGCGGGGACGATTGCGCAGGGCTACTCAGGGCAAACTCATCTGGTAGTCACCCATATATCCCCGCTTCCGGCAATGGGAAAGCAGCTCGTCGGTGGACTTGAAGATGTTCGTAGCTGTTTCCGTCACAAAGGGCGACGGATCGGTTTTTGAAACCCAGATCACAAAGACTTCCTTCGTATTCTCGAAAGCATGTTGCAGTTCACGCTCAACGCCGGAGGATATCGCAGGGCGACCGTCCGGTAATGAGGGGATGTAGCTGACGATCATGTCGGATTGCTCGATCAGTTTGAAGTCTCGCGCATAGATTTGGGCGTCGATGTCCCGGGCTACCTGATTGATCTCGCTTACGCTGATGGTCACATCCCGACCGTGCACGGACAGCACCACGTGATCCTCGCCGCGTTTGGTGGCTTCGTCGGCCTTGTAGAGCAGCCGTTTCTCGTCCAGATCAGCGGGATCAAACGTGATGAAGTGCTCTGCCAAGACGTCCCGGAATTGATCGATCCTGGCTAAGACAGCGGGAAGATCCAGCACATGGGTCATGGGAAACGAGGGATAAAGACGCTTGCGCCCCGGCTCGAACATCAAGCGATATAGCGATGGGACGCCGATTCGTGGGTTGCTCAGGGAAAGGATCAGGGCGTGCCCGTAGCCGGCGATCGCCTCTGCCATCGTCTCGGTGACCACAATCTCCTCTTCGCGCCAAACCAGAATATCCTTTAGGGTGTGACGAATCTCGTGCTCGCGCTCCAGGCGTTCATGAATGGCGTCCACGTTGTCCACGAGGGTGACGTACAAATCCGCGTCGAGCTCAGCCATCTGGTCATGGTCGAACGCGTGGAACAACCCATGCTTCCATCGGAAAGTGGCGTGCGTATTGACGATCACATTTGCGCCGGCTGCCGCCGCCGCAAGAATATCCTTGAACACGCTTCGGCGAAGGGCCGTTAGACGTTGACGAGGCAAATCGAGGATGCGGCCCGGCACGATGTCCGGCGCCTCGGCGTACATGAGCTCGCCGACGTTAAAGAGCAGCACCTCATGCCCGTTGCCGGCGGCAACTTCAACAACCTGCTGAAGAAAGGGGGTCTTGTTCAGGCCGACCTGACCGGTCACCAATACGCGCATTCCCCCGTGACGTGACGATCGCTCGCGCTGAAAAGGCAATCGCGCCAAGGATACCCGGTCTTTCATGAAGCCCTTTGTTGCGACGCATCGCTCAAGATACGAACGGTACGACCGTTCTCAAACGGTCACAAGCGGCCTCAATAGTCGGTGGGATCACCGAAGATCTGAACCCAATAGATCGAGTACTGGCCACCAAGGCGAACCGCCATGCCGAGCTCGGACCAGCGTTCGCCGAGAATGATCGCCTTATGGGAAGGGCTTTCCATCCATACTCGCATGACGTCGGCGGTTGTTTCCTGCCCGGCGGCTAGATTTTCCCCGACCGCGAAGAAAGAGTACTTGCCGATCATGGCCCGTTCTCCCGGACCGTATCCGCTCGCGGGCTCGCGATGTCCGAAAAACCCCTCCTCGATCATTCGGCAGGCATAACCGGCGGCGATCTTTTGAAGGGCGGGGTCGATGACCACCGGCGGCAGGCCCGCTTCGGCCCGCTCCAGGTTGACCAACTGAAACACCTGGTCCTCAAGCCGGCTCGCATCTTCGGGGGTCAGACATCGAGCTGCACCTGCGTCCTTGGCACCGGGATCGCCTTCGTCCGTACCGGGGGCTGCCGAAAAACACCCGGTCGAAAACACCAGGGCGATAACGGGGTTGAGCCCCCAAAGTAGCGCCGTACGCTTCACAAAGTCATCCTTCCCGCATCTCAATCGCGGACCACTGCCGCAATTGTACTCATCGACCACCGGAGAAACAAGGCACCGAGCATCGCCGGCCAGCTACAATCTATTTATTACACTTTGGCAGAACCAAGTCCGAATCCGCCGTCTTGTTAGAGATCGGACCCAAAAGCGTTCTCATTTATTGCGTATCGCCATTTCGGGGAAGTCTCCCGGAAAAAAACGATCGCTGGATCGCCAAAGGGAAATAGAGCTTGCTCTAGTGGCCTATCGTCCCAGGAATGTTTTTTCTTGAAGGCATCACGCGGCGGGTCATGAGCCGAATCGGCAGGCAGACGTGAATTGTCGCATGTTCGAATCGCGGGTGCATCGAACAGCTCCCAGCCCCAAAGGGGCGTCTTATTTCAGCCCAGGGCAACGCCCTGTACGTGTTTAGCGGGGGGTGGCGTATTGGCCATGCGCGATCCGATATAGGAAGGGGTGTGCTCCGCGCGGAGGGGCGGGGCTGGGAATAAGGGCATGGATGCCGACCCGCGCAGCCGACGCATC
>JADFMZ010000033.1 GCA_022563615.1 Planctomycetota bacterium | reverse complement strand
AGATCGGCATCTTGATTCTGCTCTATGCCCTGGGCATTCTTGCTCGTCGCGGAAATCTTCATTCCGTCAAGCGGCATGTTGAGCATTGCCGGTATGGGGCTCTTGGTCTGGGCGGTGGCCAGAACGTTTCAAATCGCCGGGCGCGAAGCGGGTGTGCTCGCCGTGCTGACCTGTCTCGTGGTCCTGCCCATCTTTGCGTACGTGGCGATCAAGTACTGGCATAGAACCCCGATCGGGAAGCGCATAGCACCGCCCAACCCCGTGCTGACGACGGCTGATACGAGCGTTCCGGTCGAGGAGCTTGGCGCCCTGATCGGTCAAACCGGTCGTTGCCTCTCGCCGCTGCGACCGGTCGGCACCTGTGAGTTCCAGGGCCGGCGGATATCTTGTCTGGCGGAGTTTGGCATGATCGATGCCGGCACCGCCGTCGTGGGAACCCGAATCGCGGGCGCCAACCTTGCGGTCATCGAACGGAAGGCGTAAGTACTTGGGTGGGTGGCATGGCCGGTATCGGCGTGCCCGGGTCGCCCTCGCTGAACGATCCTGCAGTCGTAACCGGTGTAGCATAAACGGAAAGGCATACAAACCATGAATTTGGAAGTGCTGTCGCAGGCGGGAGGACCATCGTCTTGGGGTTGGGGCACCGTTGCCAGTTTGGTCATCGGGGTGGTGCTCCTGGTCATCCTGCTGATCATGGCCCAGTTCTTCCGCCTCTGGCTGCAGGCGTACATGAGCAACGCCGGCGTAACGATGCTCGATCTGATCGGTATGCGCCTACGGAAGGTGGACACGCCGACCATCGTGCTTTCCCGGATCCAACTGGTCAAATCCGGGATCCATGAGGTCAGCGTCAACGAGCTGGAAAGTCACTACCTCGCCGGCGGGCGAGTCACCAACGTCACCCGGGCGATGATCGCCGCCAACCGAGCGGCGATTGAGCTGGACTGGAGAAAGGCCTGCGCCATCGACTTGGCCGGTCGCGACATCCTGGACGCGGTCAACACCTCGGTGAATCCCAAGGTCATCGATTGCCCCGGCCCGACAAGCGGGGCCGCCGGCACCGATCGACTGGACGCCGTCTCCAAGGACGGCATTCGCCTGCTCATCAAGGGGCGCGTAACCGTCCGCACGAACATCCGCCAACTCATCGGCGGGGCGACGGAGGAGACGATCATCGCCCGCGTCGGGCAGGCGATCGTCAGCGCGATCGGTTCAGCCACAAGCTACAAGGCCGTGCTGGAGAACCCGGACAAGATCGCCCGAAAGGCGCTGGAATCGGGTCTGGATTCGGGCACCGCGTTTGAGATCCTCTCGGTCGATATTGCCGACGTGAGCGTCGCGGGGGTGTCGCAAGAGGCCAACGTCGGCGCCAAGTTGCAGGCGGAGCAGGCCGAAGCGGACAAACGACGCTTCCAGGCCGAGGCCGAGAAACGCCGCGCGATGGCCATCGCCCTGGCCGCCGAAAACAAAGCCAAGATCGAGGAGAACCGGGCCGTGGTCGTGCTGGCCGAAGCCGAAGTGCCCAAGGCGATGGCGGAGGCGTTTCGACTGGGACATCTAGGCATCATGGATTACTACCGCATGAAGAACATCCAGGCCGACACCGCCATGCGAGATTCGATAGGCCGCGAGGACGGCCAGACGGAGCCGAAGAGTTAGAACGCCGAACAAGACGGAGCCGCGGGCTTTAGCCCGCGCGATATTCCCACAGTTTCGACCGTTCGCAACCTTGTCTTGTTAGAGTGCCTTGGAACGCCGAGCCAAACGCGCCGCGTTCAACGAGCGGGATTGCGTCGTGTTCGACGATGGTGGAACCGGGTAGGAATTGAGAATCAGGAGTGGTCATGCCTTGGCCTGTGCTGGGAAAACCGCAGGGTATGGATGATTGGATTCAGATCATCATCCTTGCGCTCGTGGCCGGCTCCGCGGTCTTCGGCAAAGTTACTAAGACGCTGATCCGCAAGTTCAGTCCCAAGAAAGACCCGGACGCACCCGTGCTGGGCCGCCCCGAGCCTGCGCGCCGTCGTCCACCCCCGCCCGCCAGGCCGGTGGCCCGACCGATGCCTCAGGCGCCGACGGCGACACCGCAGGCTGCCGGCCCCGTCGCGCCACCCGCGCAACCGCGACCGGTTTCCAAGTTTCCACGGGTTGAATCATTGCCCCAGATGCTGCGTGGGGTCTTTAAGAAGTTGGGCGACGCCGGGGAGACGCCACCCTCTCGGTCGGCGCCCCTTCCTGCTGCACCTCCGCCACAGGCACGCGCGGCGCCCGGGATCGAGCGTGCGGGACGCAAGCCCGTGGCCGCGCGCAAGCGGGCCCGGTCGAAACCCGGCGCATCGCCGGTGGCAGGGGTTCGGCCGCTGGTCGCTTCAGTCGCCGAGGGCGACGTCCAAGAGACCCAGATCAAGGATTCACCGCTGGACACCGTTCGGCATCCGACAAGGGCCTCCCTCCGCCGTGCGATCATCATGAACGAGATTCTAAGCCCACCCCTGGCACTGCGACGCGATGACGAGCGCGAGTAACCGTCCTCGCCCGTCAACCATCCCACACATTCAAAGAAAGGGAACCTTCGTTCTTTGCGATCCCAACCGCCCGGGTCGGCTCGCTACTGCGTCGGCAGCGCCTGCGACTTCGCGGGATTCGCGCTTAACGCGGGAGCAAGGCCGTTGGTCTTGCATTCTTGACCGAACGCAGGCCAAGGCGCGTCCGATCCAACATCATCCTGAAATCGTCGCGCCGGAACGACACGAGGATCCAGATGAATACGGGAAGCATCAGCATCATCACTACATCGCCCGCCGCGAAGTCGTTTGCCCGCTGCAAGACGTTCTCCCACGGCGGACCGGGCGCCAACAAGGATAGGCGAGCGCTGCTGAACATGTATAGGACGCGGACGAGCAGCCTGCCGGCGATGGCCATGTTGAGCGGAATCAGACCCCACAACAGAGCCCACAACCGTCGCCGCCACGGCACGGGGGTTGCCAGCACCAGCGACACCAGAAAGGCCGTCTGCAGGTATCCGGGGTTCCGGCTCGACGTGAGCAACTTTTTCTTTTCACCGGATCTTAAGTTGACGAAATGGATGTGCGTATCGAACTTGTCCTGAGGCTCCAACATCGGATGAAAATGAACCGAGCCGCCCGATACGAGCGATCCAAAGATGAGATTCCCGCCGGCACTAAAGATGGCTGCGTAGCCGGCCTTGATCCCAGGCCACGGTATCGCCAGCAGGGCGTAGATCACCAGGAGTCGGCAGAAAAAGCCCGCGATTAGTCTAAACGGCAACATCGGTTCTTACCGCTTCGGCTCGATACGTCCACCACACCCACATCATCCAGAAGAGCAGGGCAAGGGCGATGAACGCCGGCTGCCACACGTCGATGTGCATCGCCTCGAACGCACTGGGGAAGTAGATCCCTGTGTAGTAGAGGCTCACGATGCGAACGAGGTTGATCGTCAGCAGCGACAGCGTCCCGACGGCCAGCCCTGTCACCCGCCGCCACCACGACACCGGCCCCGGCCAGGCCAGAACCGCAAAGACAAAGAACGCCGAAACCTGAATCGCCTCACACCCGCGCTTGATGTCCAGCGAGTACCTTGACGAGATGATCGAGGTGCCGTTGACCGTGGCGTCCTCGCCCAGAGCGTGTAACACGGCCGCCGAAGCCTCGGCATTGAGCCGCAGATAGCTCTGAAAGGACTCACCCGGCGCGAGCCACAGGATAAACACGGCGTTGAAGCCGGCCATCCACGCACCGAGCAGGAACACGAACGTCAGAACCTGTCGTCTGTTCCCAATCCACGATCCCTTCCCGCCCGGCGCAGCCTTCCGCTTGCCGGCCGCGCCGGGTGCCCGCTTCTCGACGCCCGCCAATGGGCCGGGCGCCGAGGCGTGCGTCTCTTGCCCTCGTCGTTTCCTAGGCAATCCTCAATCCCTAATCGTCAATCTCCCATCGTCAATTGTCAATCGACCGCCGTCGCAGATTGACGCCGCCGCCCGAGGATAATCGTACCCGCGGTCATTCCCACTAGGCTCTGTCTGAAAACACTGTTTGTTGCCGATATCCCTTTATAACGACAGGGAGGTCGGTCATCATGAAACGCCACGAGCTCATGGACGAGCAATGGGCGTTGATCGGGCCACTGGTCCCGCCGAGCGTAGCGCGCACAGGGCGGCCACCGCGCGATCGACGCATACTGCTGAACGGTATCTTTTGGATTCTGCACACGGGCGCACCGTGGCGGGATCTGCCCGAGCGGTTCGGGCCTTGGCAGACCGTGTACCACCACTTTGCGAAATGGCGGCGCGAAGGCGTCTTCGCTGAAATCATCGAAGCCCTGCAGATCACGCTGGACCAAAATGGCCTCATCGACTGGGATCTTTGGTGCATCGACGGCGCCAACGTCCGTGCCGCACGTGCCGCCGCCGGCGCTAACAAAAAAGTATCGACTGGCATCCCGACGAACCGGCGGACCACGCTTTGGGCCGCAGCCGAGGCGGGTTTGGATCGAAATTCCACTTGGTTACTGACGGTCGCGGAACACCCCTGACCGTCGAAATCACTGCCGGGCAGGTCCACGAATCGACACAGGTTGAGTGGGTGATGGACGGCATCGCCATCCCGCAACGCCTGGGGCGTCCGCGAACACGCCCGAAGAGACTGGTCGCCGACAAAGGGTACAGCGTTCAGCGCGTGCGTGACTGGCTTCGCACCCGTGGGATCAAGCCGATCATCCCACACAAGAGCAACGAGCGAGCGTGCTACGACGGTCGGGTTAAGTTTGACCGACCGGCCTATCGACAACGCGCCGTCGTCGAACAGTGCGTCGGATGGATGAAAGAATCGCGACGCATTGGCACGCGCTTCGAGAAACTGGCCGTTAACTTCCATGGGATGCTTCAGTTGGCGATGATTCGCCGATACCTCAAATTGTTGTTTTCAGACAGAGCCTAGTGGCCAGAGAAGACAAAGCGATGCAATGACGAACAGACTCCGCCTCGATCCTCTTCGTACATCTTTCATGAATCACCTCCCTCGTAGCGGGGGCTAGGAAAAACCGTGGTTGGCGTCAGTTCTGTGACGCACACTACGGCAGTAGGTTCCGCTCACGCATTTCCGAGGCGATGGCGGCGCATTCCTCTTGGCGCTGCGCCAGGGTCGTTAGCGCCTCGGTGGAGGTTTCGGCTGAGGAGGTTAGCTCCTCCGCGGCACGAGCGATGGCGGTCGTTCGCCCGTTGATTCGCGCCTGGCTGGCGCGGAGCAATTTCAACTCCGCCGAAGTTGGCAGCAGCGGCTGGTCCTTATCGTCGCCGGGCGACATCGGACCGCCCTGTTGCTCGTTTTCCTGCTGCATTTTTTGGACCGCGTCAATCAATTGCTCGAGCGTTTCGACAATTTCCTGTTCGATGCTCTGGGTCAATAGCCCCACTCTCAGTGCTCCCAATCGACCCGCGACGACGGCCATGTCCTGCGACAATTGCCCCAACACCCTCGGGTAGACGATCGTTGTCGCATCCTCGTCGAGGATATGAAGGCACGTCGCGGCGTCCTGAGACAAAGTGCGCTCATCGGCGGCCAGGTCGGCCAGTTGTAGATGCTCAGCCCGACCGAAATGGTCTGGTCCTTTTTCAGCCAGCAAGATCGTCGACTCGTTGATCGCCCGCTGCTTGGAGAGCATTTCGCGGAAACGCTGTTCCAGATCGCGCAGGGCTTCGGCCCGCTCCTCCTGACGAAGGTCGCTGAGGGCTTTTTCCAGTTCTTCCTGGGCCTTCTCAAGCTGTTCGATGGCTTGGTTCTCGTCGGGGACAGCCTCTTCAGGATCTCCCTGTTTGAGCGACTTACCCGCGCTTTGCATCTTGCTCTGCGCCTGCTGGATGTTTTGCATACCGGGCGATGGCGACCCGTCTGACGACTCGGACGGATCCTGACTGCCCGGCTGACCTTGGCTGTCTTGGGCTGCATCCTGCTTCATTTGGTCAGCCAACTGGCCCGTCTGATCGGCGACCTCCTGCTGCTCCTTGGCCAACTCCTCAGACGAGGGTTGCTGGGTCAGGGCTTCAATGGCAGCTTCAAGCTGCTCGCGAGCTTTTTTGAGATCCTCTTCGGCCTTTTCCTGTTGCTGCATACCGCCTGGTGTATTGCCCTGCTGCATGGACTTGCCAGCCTCAGACATGGCGTCAGCCCCGGATTGGATGGACTGGGCTGCGGATTGCGCCTGCTCGCGGGCGGATTGCAATGCTTCGGTATCGTCAGTGGGGTCGGGTTGGGCCTGGGCGAGGCGTTCCACGTCGTCGGCCAACTGGTCCGCGTCGCGCGACAGATCCTGTTGTTCCTGAGGCACCGTGGACTTCTTCGGCAACCCGGCGGCGCCGGCTTTTTGAGCTTGTTGGGACAGCGAGGACTGATGTTGCAACAGGGCATCGATGCGTTGTATCGCCTGCTCGAGCTGTTGCCGCATCCGACCGGACTGGATCGATTCCGCGGTGGCGTCGCGTAAGTCACGCTCCTGATCGAGGAGGTCGTTCACCTTTTCCTTGTACTTTTTCAGGCGTTCGATTTCATCTTGGCGCTGTTCGTTGGCGCCGTCGCGCGCGAGCAGAATGGACAGAAGCTGATCGGCGCTGCGCATCCATTGCCCCTGCGTTTCAATGGCCTGGTTGAGCAGCGATGGGTCATTGAGCTGCCTGGTGATTTCTTCCAGCGTGTCGGCCAGGGCCAGTTCGCCGGCGCGCTCCAGCGCGCGGGCCAGACGGGCTGCGTTTTCCGGCTCCAGCTCGGCGAGCTGTTCCTGAAGCCGAAATACTCGGTCCTCGAAGCGCTGGAACCGGTCTCGGATCATCGTTTCTTTTCTGGCCAACGGGTCGAGCGGCTCAGCCGCATTGTCAGCGCCATTCTGTGCCGCCGTTGATGCCGCCAGAATGAGCCCCCACGCGCACGCTCTGCGCAAGGATAGAAGAGTCGAAAGTCGGAAGGTCGCAAGCCCATAAGGCCTGGCCAATGGGCACAGGTCGCCCATTCCGGTTCCATGATTACTCATCGAAGACATCGCCGGCACGCTCCTGAAGGATGATCTTGGATTCCTCTCGCAATTCGGCCTGAAGACGCAGAATGTCGCGTAGCATGGTAACCGCCTCCTGATACCCCTCCCATTGTATCATATTGGCCAGGATTTCGCGCATTTGTGACAAAAGTGCGACTTGCTGAGGGTCGATGGTGGACGCCGTTTCCGGCGTGCGGTCGCGGGCCCACTTCCGGAGCGTGTCCGCGGCGATCACCAGGTCGCGTTTGGCCAATCGCGTGAGTGGGCTGATGATCCCGTCGTCGAGCCGCTCTCGGGACGCGGCGGTGTCAAGCTGGTTGACCCGAAGCTCCGCAAGGATCTGCTCGAACTGCTGGCGCAGGACGTTGATCGATCCGGCGATGTTTCGCTGCCGGCGCTCGAGCGGCGCGAGCCCGGCGGCCAGCCGGTCCGCACCGTCGGGCTGGTCGAACCTTCCTGCGACGGTGAGCAATCGCCCGCGTAACTGTTCCTGGGCGTCCACCAATCGCTCAAAATCCATTCGGTATTCCTGCTCGCGCCGGGCCAACTCAGCCAGCAACTCGTCCTTCGTCACCACTCGCAGACTTATCTCCGGCGATTGAGCACGGTTCGGACCGGACACGTCATCGAAATCGCTCGCGCGGGCAAAGACGTTCAATCGATCACCCGGTGTGGCGGACACCGTCGCCAGCGCCCACGACAGGCTGGTCGCGAAGCTGGTCGCGCCGCGTCGAAACGTAGCGAGTGGAATGAGCCCCTCGTGCGCCTCTTCCCGTATGAGTCGATAGACCAGTTCGGCTGTCGCCAGACCGTAGGTATCGGCGAATTCAACCTCCATGGGCAGGATCGCCTCGGGCGTGACCATCTCGCCGGCGCCGCCGAGCTTGAGTCGTACGCGGGGGGCCTCATCCTCGATAACGCGGATCGCAAAGCGCACCGGCTTGCGGTTTTCCAAACCCAGTTCATCGACCAGCGCAAAATGGTAGGTGTGGGTTTGCACGGGTATGATGGCGACCGTGAAGCGGCTCGCACCCACGGCGCCCTCGCTTGAGCGCGGTTCGCTTTCAACTTGGGCCTCGGCTATTTCTTCGTGACCGGCCATCAAGGTTGCCTCGACAACCGGCTTGCTCGTTTCCATCTGAATGGTGACGCGAGTGCCGGGAAGGACTTTCGCCGCCCTTTGATCGTCGCCGAGCGTCACGGATTCCAATTTCGTATAGGGCGGGGGTACGATCCCCATCCGCGACCATTGAACGTGCGGCCGGTCCACCAGTCGAACCGAGAAGACTTCCGTTCGGTCGTCGCCGCCTTCCAAATGGAACGTAAGGTCTTCGCGGGCGTTCTTGAGCGTATGGCGATAGTGGTAGGAGCCCGCGCTCCCGACGGTCGCCATGGTTTCGTGACCGCGCTTCCCGGAACCCGTCTCATAGAAAAACTCGACCTGTCGCGGCTGGACGCCCTCGGCGGTGGCTTCGATGACGACGTCGTCCCCTCGCGCGGCGACCAGCTCGTTGCCGGGCAGATCCACGATGAGCGTTGTACGCCGGGGCCAGTCGATGTCCTGCAGCAGGACGTTGCGGGCGAACCAGAGGCGGGTTAGTTCCGGCGAGGAGCAGGCGGCGCCGAGACCGATTGCGAGCACGGCGAGGATGGCGGCGATGGACCAGCGGGCGCGGCGCGGATTCAGCACGGTGTGGAAATCGATGGAGGCGGCAAGTCCTCCGGTGCGCCCGATCGTATGCGCGATCAAGGTCGGGGAGTTGGATTCCGGCGGGCCTACATCCCCGGCTGAGAAGCGGACGCTTGATATCAACAGCGAGGACAGTTTCGGGTGGCGGCGCTCGACGAGCGCGGCGACGTCGGCCGAAGCAACCCGCACCCGCAGCGGAGACAGAACGCGCCGCCACAGGATCCTGACCGCCGCGATCACCAGCACGCCGAGCAAGGCCGCACGCATGCTCAGCCTTAGGCCGCGCGAACCGTAATCCAGCAGAAGCTGCAAGCCGGCCGCCGCCAGCATGAACGCCGTGAACCGGGCGACGCCTTCGATCAGCACGTAGCCGCGAAGACGTCGGGCCACCTGCCGAAGTCGGGAACCCACCAGTGGATCGAGTCGCGTTGTCACAGCAGACGGTTCCATTTGCGCATCGCCCATTCGAGGGTCAACAGTCCCATGAGGATCGAAAAAGATATCCAATTGTCCCAGAGCGCCGTCGGCCGTGATCGGATCGGAATCTCCGCGTGTAGATCCGGGATCAATTCCGGCACCTGGTGGGCCTGGTCCATCTCAAAGTATCGCCCCCCAAAGGATTGCTCGGCAAGCGTTACGAGTTCGGCGCGGGCCATTTGAGGGCGAAGAATCTCGATGTTGGGTCTGGACACGCGGATTTCACGCGCGACCTCGATCGTTTCCGCTGCGCTCGCCCCCGGCAGCTCCACGCTGATGCGGTAACTTCCGGTTCGATCCGGCACAAATCTTCCTTCAAACCAGCCGGCGCCATCCGCCCGGGCGGTCAGAACGAGTTCGGTCTTTTCGTTGTCCACGGTGTACCGCGCCGTGATCTGGTCGCGCTGAAGCGGTTCGTAGCGTGCGTTGAACAATCGAGCCGTGATCGTGACGGCTTCGCCGAGCGAATAGTTATCGCTTTCGGTCAGAAGCATCCCGCGTTTGCTCCCGCCCAGCAGCTTTCCCTCCGCGAGAAAGCGGATCAGTTGCACCCAGAAACGGTCGAACCGCGCGGTTCCGTAACGCCGCCACCGCCAGGTGCCGTCGAAGGCGAGAAATCCGGTGCGGCCCGCGCCGACGTATTGCACCGCCGCCAGGACGTGCCCGCCGTAGGCGTTGCGCATGTTGGGGCTGGCGTGGCGCATCAATACGGTCGCCGCGGGCTTCTCCCGACGGACCGGGTAGTGCCAGTGGATGTCACCCATCTCCCGCCAGGCGAGCTTTGTGGCTGTTGCGTCGTCGCCAAGCTGCACGATCGGATGCCCGACGGAAGCGCGGGGGATATCCAGCGGCGCGCCGCGGAGTTGATAATGCCCGATCCGGTTGAGAACAAGATCCGCCTCGGGGTCCACCGTGATCGGCAGGAGGTCGTGAATCGGCTTGAGGGCCCTGTCTCGGAGGAACTCCGGCGTATGGGGCCGAGCGGCCGTGTACAGCAACCCGCCCCCGTATTCCGTGATTAGCCGGTCCACGAGCCGACTCCACGGCTCATCGAACTCCTCGGGCGCGGGGTCCATCAAAATGACAACGTCGTATTCAAACAACTCCTCCGCCAGAACGGGCAGGTGGTCGATCACCGTGTTGCCGTCGCGCACCGCGCTGAGATCAGCGGATTGGAGCCAGCAGGCCAGGTCGAACGTCTTGTCGCGCTGCAGGAGCCTGGTGACGAAGCGATATTCCCAACTGGGCCCGCCGGCGATCAACAACACCCGCGTTTGGGCTTCGATGACGTTGACCGAGACGGTCCGGCTGTTGTCCTCCGACACCGTTTCCGATTCCAAAACGGGCACCTGAATCGTGTAGACGTGGCGCCCGACGCCTACCCCTTGCCGCTCGAAGGTCACCGGTTCGATGGAGCCGCCCGGGCCGACCCGCACGCTCCGCGTATCAACGATTCGCCCCTCACCGCTTCCTGTCGCGTCTCGCTCATAGAGCTGCACGATCAACGTCTCCCCATCCAGTCCCTCGGCCGTGAGACGCGCCGAGACGGAGAAGGGATCGTTTTGGAACGCGTTTTCCGGCGCGATCGCCTCAACCACTCGCACGTTGCGCGGCCTGGAGGGATCACCGATGCCGATGGCGTAGATCGGCACACGCCGCTCGCGTGCATAACGGGCCGTTTCTTCCGCCGAGGCGCCCTGGTTGAAGCCGCCGTCACTCAGCACGACAACGGCTGCGATCGGCGCGCCCCCGAGGGACTCCACCGCGCGGCGCACGGCACGGTCGATATTGGTGGCGGCCCCCGTGGCCGAAAACGTCAACGAAACATCCTCCACGCTAACGAGCGGGGAATCGGTTCTACGCGCCGCGTTGCCGTCGGGCGTGGAAGCGGCCGGTTCCTGCGAGTCCGCCGTGCTTTGGACCGAACCCGAGGGCGAAGCGTCCTCCCATCCGGCGTGGATGAGGGCTTGCACCTGCGGCTGATCGCTGAAGGTGTAGAGCTTGACCCGGTTGTTGTCGGCCAGGGCTTGAAGCACCTGTCGGTCGGCTTGACCCAGTATGTGCTTCAGCAATTCCGCCCGGCGGATCGGAGGCGGATCATCCGTGGCCAGCAAGGAGGCGACGCGCTTCTTGGCGCTCTCATCTCGATAGGTGTCGGTGAGACCCATGCTCGAGGAGGTGTCCACCAGCACGATCGTGTAGGAGTCGATCCACTGCCGGAGGATCCGGACCCGGACGGGTTCCAGCAGGATGACGGCGAGCGTCACCAGGACGGCACATCGCACGAACGCCAGGAACATCCGAACCCGCACCGTAGCGCCGATTCGTCCTTCATGGCGATACATCCAAACTACGGCCCAGCAAAGGGCAACGAGCAGGGCGAGACCACCCACGCCGAACCAGCCCTCGGGAACGTGGCGAAGCTCCGTGACGAACTCCTCCTCGTTGCGTGTCGCTTGCCCGAGAAGGGCTGCGGAAACTGTCAATACAAGGTTCATCATTGCATCAGCAACAAGCGTAGACGGTTTATCCGTCAGTATCCGAATCAGTGCCTAAGGCACCTTAACAAGACTGAGCCGCGGGCTTTAGCCCGCGCGATTTTTTCGCTGCTTCGACAGTCCACAACACTGCTTGGTTAGAGAGCCTAACCCATGACACCATGTGGCACCGGTCTTCAACCGGCGGCTCCGGTTTTGAACCGGTGAAACGCGCGGGTTGCAAGCCCGTGCCACACTTTTTGGGATTGGCTCTTAGCTTCATCTTCTTCTTCCCCAGAACCAGGCCAGTCCTTGTTCGCCTATCAGCACCAGGGCGGCGGCGATCAGCGCCAGCCGCCATAGTTCCACTCGTGCTTCGCTGACCGCAGCCGCAACGTCGTCCGAACCCTTGACATAATCAAACGGCACATCTCCCAGCGCGCTGCGCAACTGGGCCTCGTCGGCCGGCGTCAGATCGCTCTCCGCCGCGTCCAGGTTCACCGCGACGATACGGACCCGTTCGCCTCCGTCGAGGCGTTTGAGCACGAACTGGTAGAGCCCGGCCACGTCCGTATGATCCCAGTTCAGGAACCAGCCGTCGCCGTCCTCTGCCGGCGTCGCCGTCAGTCCCACTTCCCGCTCGTTGGGATAGGCCGGCGTCCGAACCAGGGCGTCCAACTCGAAAACCGACGGGTCCAAGGACAGCTTGATGGGCTCACCGACGTGACGGCGCGGCCCCGCGTCGCTGGCCCGCGCAAGGTATTGAGTCCATTCCATCACGACGGGCAGAAAGGTGGGGTGATCGGGCCAAAAGTGCCACTCCTTGTCAGCCGAAGTTGTGAAGAGCACGACGCGCCCCCGACCGAAGCGGCGCTCCACGATTGCGGGATTTTCTTCGGCGTCATCAAACCGAGCAATCACCACCGAGGCATCGACCGGTTCCGTGCCCGGGGTGGTTTCCGTTTCGCCGATCAAGTCCGTATCCGACGGTTCGTCCGTGCCGGCGTCCTTCCCTCGATAGGGCACGCAGCCGAAGTACTTGAAGAACGGCACCTGCCCGAGTCCGAGCGGATCGCCTTGGCGGCTGAACCGGCGAACCGCCGGGTGCAGACGGTCCGTCAGCACCAGATGCGACGCGCCGGAGGGATTAAGAATCTGCGTCAGTTCCGCCGGAAGCAAACCGCTTCCAGATCGGTACAAGGCTGCGTTGTACAAATCAGGATCAACCTGGTCGCCGAGAAAGATCAACAAGCCGCCGCCCCGGCGCACAAAGCCCTCCAGGCTTTCGATCGTCGGATCGCTGATCCGGTAGACGTTGGCCAGAATGACCAGGTGGAAGCCGGACAGGTTGACGTTGTCCAGTTCGGCCTCGTCCACGATGACCGTCTCGTTGCCGCTGACCAGCTCCCCTTCGGGCCGGAGCGCTGTGGCCAGAAACATCACTTCGTCGTCGTAGGCATCGCTCGAGGGTTCGCCGTTGACGATCAGGATGCGGATTGCGCCGGCCACCTCGACTGCGACATGGCGAACATTGTCGATCGGCAGGGCGTCCGGCGAAAGCTCGACGCGCAGGGCGTCATACCCGGCTTGAAGGAACTCTACTTCCAGATCCACAGTGGCCGTCTGCCGGGACATCAGCCGGCGAATCGTCTTGGACGGCTGGGCGAGATTGCCGACCGTCACGAGCAAAGGTACATGGTCGCGGTCTTGATCTGAGAAGTTGGCCACGGTGGCGCTAACGCTCCCGACGGTTCCGGCAATCAGTCGGCCCGATCGAACCTCCAGCCGGGTGACAGCGGTATTGGCCGGCTGCTCCTGGCCGACATCGATTAGCACAATGCGGAGCCCGCGATCATCGCCCGCCCACTGGGCCAGTGGAGCCAGCAAGCCTGGCTTGTCCTGTTGGGTCGAAGCCAGGCTCTTGTCAGGGCTCCAATCCTTGCGCTGAAAATCGCTGAGAAGATAGACGGCTGCATTGGTCACGCCCGGATTGCGTTCGAGCACATCCACGACACCTTCGATGACTACCGAAGGGTCTATGGAACGTTGTGAAACGGTTAGTGCTTCGAGGCGCTCGAACAATTCGGCGGTTTGGGCTTCATTGAGGAATGTCCCCGAGTCCACGGGATCGGCTGGGTCGGACATCCGCAGGATCGTCACTGTGTCATCGGGGGTTTCGGATCGGACGGCGTCGATAATGCGGCGCACGGCGCGCCTGGCGCGGTCAAAGGGCGTGCCGTCGGGCGCCTCGTAGGCCATGCTGAACGAATCGTCCAGCACGAAGATCCGTTCGGTGCGCTGGGCGGCGCCCAGCGCCGCCGCCAGGCCGACCGGGCTGACGAAGGGGCGGGCCAGCATCAAGCCGATCAGAAACACCGCGAGGCATCGCAGCGCCAGAAGAATCCAATCCTCCATTCGGATACGCCGACGGTTGCGACGCTCGGCGTCGATGAGAAAGTCCATTGCCGCCCAGCGAATCCGTTTGAACCGTCGCCGGGACAGAAGGTGGATGAGGATCGGCGCAGCCATGGCGGCGGCGCCGCCGACAAAGAGGGCGGGCGTGAGCAGAGCGGCTAGAATGGGTGGTCCGAACGTCATTGAGGACTCTTTGGATCTTCCAAAAAACGAGTGTCAAATAGCGAATAGTTAG